>CAIXAQ010000492.1 GCA_903917425.1 uncultured Bacteroidales bacterium | reverse complement strand
GTAAATGGGATTCGGTAGTGCTTTTTATTTGGAGTGCGATTTGAAGTCGCGCCCCAAATAAATCCAAATCAGCTGCAACCCTTCGGCGAGGTTGCACTACCCGGGGCAAGTCTGCCGCAGCCCTGCGGCAAGGTTGCACCACCCAAGGCAAGTCTCTCGCAGCCCTGCGGCAAGGTTGCACCACCCGGGGCAACTCTGCCGCTAACCGTCGGCAAGGTTGCAACACCCGGGGCAAGTCTGTCGCGACCCTGCGGCTACTTTTATCAATTCTGTATGAACTTTTGCCCCTGAGTATCAATGAACAATTTATCGATTCAGGAGCAGGAATAACAGGCAAATAATGCTTATGAATTGTGGAGACACAATAGGTAAATTTTATTACTATAGTTTTACCACGCGAAAGGATTCGCACTGCAGCGTGGGGCTAGTGAGTAATAACTACAAGGTCGGAAAAACTGTCTTGTCCACCATGGAGTTTCAATACGTACGAACCAGGTTTGAAATTACTGGTAGAGATTCTGGTTGTCTCGGAGTTAAAAGGCTGGCTAAAAACCAATTTTCCATTTGTTTCGAAAATTGAAATTGTGTTGAATTTCCGGCAATCTGCTTCAGAACACATGACTTCAAAATAATCTTTCGTTGGATTCGGATATACCTTAATCGAATTAATTTCGGTTCCTTCATTCGTTTTTACAGTAAGATTTTCACAGTCAGCAAGTTTCACAAATTCAAGTTGACCGGTATTATTCATTGTTCCACGCCAGCAACTTCCATCAGGTGATTTCATGATAATTCCTTTGTTGATATCCTGAATAAAGATGTCGCCATCTGCAATTTGAAATCTGGCTTTTGGATCCGTAGTTCCAATTCCCACATTCCCAAATCCTGTATAACTTGGTGAAGGCCCTACAAAAAATGTTGGTATTGTACTGTTGAAACCAATCATCAGGGAGTTGGGTATACCGTTTATCATTGGCCCGGTAGATGTTGAAGATCCAAATGCGATTGCTCCTGAAGCATTGGTTTGCATATATCGACCAATGGCTAACGATTGGACTGCGTTTGTAATGCAATTTTGGCCAAAAGCATATGATTGAGTAGCCTTTGTTTCACTAAATTCTCCTATCGCTACAGATTTAAAATAATTGGATTTTGCTTCATATCCGATAGCTATTGATGTTTGAGATGAAGCAATTGACTTGTAACCGGCAGCAAAGGAGTAAATTCCGGTAGCAGAAGACATGTTCCCCAATGCTGTGGAACTTTCACCTGATGCAATTGAATTGTTTCCTGATGCAAATGAATAAGCTCCTGTAGATTGCGTTTGGAAGCCAATAGCACTGGCATCATTTCCGGTGTTAACAGTTCCTGAATATTGCACCTGAGCATTTAAAGTTACTAGTGTTCCAATTGATAATAGAAAAGAAAGGACCCATTTGTTTGCTTTCTTGATTGTAATTGTTCTCATAGTTTGAAATTGTTAGATTAGTATTTATTATCAAATTTTCTGAATATCGAATTTATATTTTCTGCTTATTAATAATGTTTAGTGATTCCACAAATATACTCAGTTTGTCGTTTGTACTTTCATCGATTGCAAATCGGCGACAGCAGGGTGCCTCCGGCAACTGCGTTGCTAATATAGAACATAAACATATACAATTTTGCAGAATTTTCTTTTGTTTACTTCAATCCCGCATTCCCTGTATCGAGCATCGCTTTCCATTCGTCTTTGCTGTTCTTTTGCCAGATGGTGGCGTAGGTTCCGTCACCCATTAAGGAGTCAGTTGCTTTATCAAATAGCTTATAGGTTCCGTAGGTATAGCCCATTTCGCCCGAAGCGGCAACTTTCGCCAAAACCGGTTCCCAGGTGAGTGTAAAAGTGCTGTCGTTTTCGCTCAACAGTAAAGTCCTGATAGCTTCAAAACCTTCGACAGGCGGATGGTTTTTGCGCAAAAGTACACCAGCCGGATCGAACATAGCCAGGAATGCAGTATTCATCCCTTTTTCGGCCGACAGGGTCGAATACAAGCGATCTGTGTTGGCAAGAACTTCATTCTCATTCATCTGTTTTTTGGAATTACAGGCTGTCAGATTCAAAATCAGTAAGAGTATGCAAATAATGGTTAAGGTTTGGTGTAGAGTTTTCATGTGTGATATATTTAGATGCTGTTTGATTTTTCTTTATCTATACTTTGAAAGAGAAGAGGCCGCAAGATGGAAGTCCGAAGATGGAAGAACCCTAAATTAGACAAGCCAGAACCGTTCGGCTGAGCTCACGC
>CAIXAQ010000491.1 GCA_903917425.1 uncultured Bacteroidales bacterium | reverse complement strand
ATTCAGACGATTAAAATAGGCACGATCAAGTGGCATTATATTGAAGATCCCACCGATGAGGATCTCGGATTTTTGAAAGACAACTTTCACTTCCACCCCCTCGATATCGAAGACTGCCGGAGTGTGAATCAACGACCCAAGATCGACGTTTACGATGATTACTATTTCCTGATCCTTCATTTTCCGCATTACGACCGTTGGAACCGTTTCCTGAAAACCAAGGAGGTGAAAATTTTCTGGGGCGAGGGATATATTATCACTATCGGAAAACCCCATTGGGTCATCAGCAGCCTTTTTAACAGTGCCAAGGAGATGAAGGATCCTTACGAAATACTTCAGGCAGGTACATCCGATGCATTGCTTTATAAAGTACTGGAAAAACTGATGCAGGAAACCCTTTCGCTGATCAGCAAATTAGGCATTGAACTCGAACTGATCAACCGCGAACTTTTTGGCAAAAAAGCAGAGAAAACAATTGAGCGTATCTCGCTCACGCGACGGAATATGATCTTGCTTAACACCATTTTCAAACCGCAACTCAGGCTTTTCCAGAAATTCGAATCAGGGCAGATTGAAGGATACGCCGAGAATATGGAAGAATACTGGGGGAATATCCTCGATTATTACCAGAAAATGTGGGACATGATCGAAGATTACGAGGAACTGATCGAAGGCTTATCGAAAACATTCGATTCCATGCAGACCAACCGCAGCAACGAAATAATGAAGGCGCTCACCCTGATATCATCCATCCTGCTGCCGCTTACTTTTATCGCCAGCCTTTACGGGATGAATGTAAAATTGCCTTTTATGGAGCACGAAAACACTTTCTGGGTTCTTATGATTGCCATGCTGACAATATCCGGCGGCTTTATTTATATGTTCAAATGGAAGAACTGGATGTAGGTTTAGTTAATCGTTAATGGAAAATAGTTAATCGTTAATCGTTAATGGAAAATAGTAAATGGTTAATCGAAAATAGTTAGCAGGTTCTGATTGTTAATGAGAATAATACACTGGCTATACCTTTGATCAAGAGAAATCCTGCATAAATATCATTATTATCCCCGAAGATTATTTATGGTCTGTATTGAGCAGAACCTAGGCTAATCTTCACAAAGAGGTCAAAATACATATTTTTTAGCCGTGTAAAAATTCTATTTCCATAAAAACAGTATCTTTGCAAAAGAAATAAAATTGATATTATAAAACATAACAATATGTCAGACAAAGTGTTACAAAGTGTTGCCCCCGGTGTAGTTACCGGCGATGGCGTCCAGGAAATTTTTCGTATTGCAAAAAACAACAATTTCGCCATTCCGGCTGTAAACGTGGTTGGAACCGACTCGGTAAATGCTGTCATGCAGGCAGCAAGGGAGGTAAATTCACCGGTTATCATCCAGTTTTCGAATGGCGGTGCTCATTTTTATGCAGGTAAGTTCCTGAGTAACGATGGTGAAAAAGCAGCTATTGCAGGTGCTGTTTCGGGTGCCCGGCACATTCATGCTATGGCCGAAATGTACGGCATCCCGGTTATTGTTCATACCGACCATGCTGCCAAGAAACTCCTGCCCTGGATTGATGGCCTGCTGACAGCCGGCGAGAAGCATTTTGCCGAATACGGAAAACCGCTTTTCAGTTCACATATGCTCGACCTTTCAGAAGAACCACTTCACGAGAACCTCGAAATCTGCAGGCAATATCTTACCCGCATGAGTAAAATGGGAATGACCCTCGAAATTGAGCTTGGCGTTACTGGTGGAGAAGAAGATGGCATCGACAATTCGGATGTCGACAGTGCTAAATTATACACACAACCTGAGGATGTGGCTTATGCTTATGAAGAACTTCTGAAGGTAAGCGACAAATTTACCATTGCTGCTTCGTTTGGAAACGTTCATGGCGTTTACAAGCCCGGCAACGTTAAACTTCAGCCTGTTATTCTCAATAATTCACAAAAGTTTGTTGAGAAAAAATTCAACACTGCCGCACAACCCCTCAATTTTGTGTTTCATGGCGGTTCCGGTTCAACGCAGGCTGAAATTCGTGAAGCCATATCGTATGGTGTGGTAAAAATGAATATCGATACCGATACCCAGTGGGCCACCTGGAAGGGCATTATGGATTTCTATAAGAAAAATGAAGGTTATCTGCAAAGCCAGATTGGCAACCCCGATGGCGAAGATAAGCCGAACAAAAAATATTACGACCCTCGTAAATGGCTGAATGAAGCACAAAAATCACTGATTTTGCGCCTCAAAGAAGCTTTTACCGATTTGAATTGTATTGACAGGAATTAACCCTTCATCAGGCATATGGCTTTGTTTACCAAAACGAAATCCATCTGAAATAAAAAAAGCTCCATTCCGGAGCTTTTTTTTATCAGTAATCTCTACTTATCTTGACGAAATCTCCATGGTTTCGAAAGGATTGATACTAAGAACCGGTACCGGCGAATTGTTCACCATTTGTTGGGCGTAAGGGCCCAATAACAGGTTATACGGGCTCGTTTCCTGTTCGGTCATAATACTTATCAGGTTAGCCTTTACCCGTTTGGCATAGTCAATGGTACCTATCGTTAGATTGTCACAACTCAAAACATCGCGGTGAAATATAATCCCTTCATCTTCCAGGTATTCGCAAACCTGGTCGGTATATTCGTCCACACGTCGCCGTAAAGTCTTATATTTTGATGCATAGATGGATACTACATGTATTTCGGCATCAAAAAGCCTGGCCAGGTATGCCGTAAACGGCACTTTCTGCCTGGTATCGAGGGTGCTGTCAATAGGCATTACAATAATTTTCATATCCAGTTTGGCATCGATACCTGCGCGGAGCGTGATTACAGGGCATTGTGCCACTGATATTAATTTATTGGCATTACTTCCGATCCAGAACTGTTCAAACCCGGATGCTCCGTGTGTGCCGAGTACAATGCAAAGACTTTCGAGTTCCTTAGCTTCGTCAATTATTTCGCGATAAACTTTCCCTTCGCGTATCACGAAATCTATGGTAGAGTCCGGAAGCATAGGGCTGAATTTATCAACAAGTTTGCCAAATTGCGATCTTATTTCATCCACAAGGTCGGCCGATGAATCAGAATATATAGTTGTTTTTGTGAGACTTGGATTGTTTACCCAAATCATGTGTACATCCAATGTTCCGCGCGAGGCAATGGAAACAGCATGCTCAAGCGCATTTACAGAACAGTCGGAAAAATCAATCGCTGCTATAATATTGGCCATATACTAACTAATTTTTACTGGTTCGACAAAACTAAATGTGTGCTAAGATAATGAAAAACGGGCGGTAATCCAAATTATTTTTGTTCCCTTCTCATTGGTAACGAAATTATACAGCATTAGGTATAAAGCCTTGATCTTATTTTTAGGGAGATAAAAAAATGTGTTGTTGTAACAGGAGTATTACGGAAATTATGGAAGTATTTTATCCTTTACAGGGAATGAATTGGGGTAATCGCCGGCAATTTGTTTTTGAAACCCTACGGCTTCGGTCAAGGTGCGGAAATTACCAACGCGCACTCTGAAATAGGGTTCTTTATAGGATAGGTAGGTTTTGTTTCCGGGAAAAACGGTTTCGAATTCTGCTTTCAAAGCTGTTGCCTTATTTTTGGAATTGCTACCCGAATCGAAAAATATCTGAACCCTGTACCCGTCAATTTCAGGATTATTTTCACTCATTTTCCGGTATTGATCCGTAAGCTGCAAAACTCTTTCATCTGCAACAACTTCTATATCCCCTTTTGCTGGTGCAAGTTGTTGTGCTACAGCTTCCCGCTCAACAAAAACGAATAAGGCTGCTGCAATGAAAATAATTTTAAACATTACCGGAATGATAATTACAGTGTAAAATTGTTTTTCGGATGAACTGTCAGCACCGGAATGGGCGAATAGTTAACCAATTGCTGTGCAAAAGGCCCCAGTAAAACTGAATTTGCCGGATCCTGAATATCCGACATAATAGCTACCATATCGGCATCAACCAAACGTGCATGCATTATAATATCAGCCGCCAGGTTTTCAGTGTTGATGCTATCAACAATATAATTGACCCCAATCTTGTCGAGGTATTTTTTAACATTTGCCACATTGCTGTCCAAAACTCTTTGCATCGATTTGAGTCCACTGCTATTCAGAGCTAAAATATTAATATCCGCTCCGGTTTCCAGGGCAAGTTCGGCGGTTACCGAAACCTTTTGCAATGTTTGTGGCGTATGGTACACAGGCAATAATATTTTGCGGTATCCCCTTTTGATATCGTAGTTAAATTTTACTGTAACAACAGGGCTTGGTATGCTCGAAGCAATTCTGAAAGCGTTGGTACCAATCCAATATTCCTCAAAACCT
>CAIXAQ010000490.1 GCA_903917425.1 uncultured Bacteroidales bacterium | reverse complement strand
TGGGAAACACTGAGGGCGAAAAAGGAGGAATAAGAGTTTTAAGTTTTTCGGAGTTGACGAGTGGAGGGACGAAGGGGCGACAAGGAGAAGGGAGACAAGGGGAAACAAAGAATCCTACTAATAATTCCATCAAATTCGAGGGCGCGTGAAACTGAATTTTTGAAAGGAGCTATAAAATGGCTACAATAAAAAAGACACTACATGTTTTGGGTAATGATATTTCAATTTTATATCAGAATAAAATTGAATTTATATCGCTTACTGACATGTTAAAAGCAAAGGATGGTGATTTTTTTATATCGGATTGGCTTCGTAACAGGAATACTATTGAATTCATCGGCATATGGGAATCAGTTTATAATCCGGCTTTTAATTATGGCGAATTTGCCATAATTAAAAGCCAGGCAGGACTGAATAATTATAAAATAAGCGTAAAGGAATGGGCTGAAAAAACGAATGCTATTGGCTTGAAAGCTTCTGCAGGTAGGTATGGAGGGACTTATGCTCATCCTGATATAGCTTTTGAATTCGGTATGTGGATCAGTGCTGAATTTAAAATTTATTTGATCAAAGAATTCCAGCGTCTTAAGCAAGAAGAAAACACCAACCTAAAGCTAGAATGGAACCTGCAACGTACACTGTCAAAAATTAATTATAAGATTCATACGGATGCAATCAAGGAAAACCTGATACCCTCTGAACTCTCAAATCAACAAATCAGTTATATATATGCTAATGAAGCTGACTTACTGAATGTTGCTTTATTTGGTATGACAGCAAAACAATGGAGAGAACATTTTCCTGACAATGAAGGAAATATCAGGGATTCAGCTACTCTGGAACAATTAGTTGTATTAAGCAATCTGGAAAGCATCAATGCATTGCTTATTCAGCAAAATCTACCTCAAAATGAACGGATCTTTCAATTAAATAAAGTTGCGATTGCTCAAATGAAATCATTAACTGAAAATAAATCCATAAATAAGCTAAAATAGAATAAGTTAACATTGTACAGCACTTAGCTTTTATTAACCAAGATATCTAACCCCATTTATGAAAAACGAAATCCTGAACCGCTTTCTCTCATACGTCGCCATCGATACACAAAGCGATGATACATCGACCACTTTCCCCAGCACGGTAAAGCAATTTGATATGCTTAACCTGCTTCACGACCAGCTTAAAGCTTTCGGACTGGCAGATGTCAGCATTGATTCCAATGGCTACGTGATGGGAACATTGCCTGCCAATACCAACAAAAAAGTCCCTGTAATCGGCTTTGTGTCGCATGTGGATACAAGCCCCGACATGAGCGGTGCCAATATCAAACCCCGGTTGGTAGAGAATTACGATGGAAAAGATATTGTTCTGAATCGGGAGAAGAACATTGTGATGACGACAGTTGATTTTCCTGAATTGCACGACTATTTGGGCCAAACCCTTATTGTTACCGATGGAACCACGCTGCTTGGCGCCGACGATAAAGCCGGTGTGACCGAGATTATGACGGCTATCGAATACCTGGTGAAGCATCCTGAAATTGAGCATGGTACGCTGAAAGTCGGTTTTACGCCCGACGAAGAAGTTGGCCGTGGTGTTGACTTCTTCGATGTGAAGAAATTCGGTGCCGATTTTGCCTATACCATGGATGGAGGAGGCGTCGGCGAACTGGAATACGAAAACTTCAATGCTGCCGGTGCAAAGGTGATAATACAAGGCCGGAATATACATCCAGGCTATGCCAAAAACAAAATGAAAAATGCCATCCTGATGGCTACAGAATTCAATGCATTACTTCCTGTAAACGAAAGGCCCGAATTTACCCAGGATTATGAAGGATTTTATCATCTTATCAAAATG
>CAIXAQ010000489.1 GCA_903917425.1 uncultured Bacteroidales bacterium | reverse complement strand
CGCGCCATTTCATTCCTTACAGCCCAAACCACCTGTGCTTTGCGTAAGCCGAGTTTCGTGCTCAGGATGTCTTCCAGTCCGACTTTAGCGTTTACTAAATTCAGAATTAACTCACGATCTGTCCCGTAGAAATAAAGGGGATCCGTAAAATCTGCATTTTTCATATAGCCATGCAACCTGAGGTTTCGGGTTTTTGACCGTGTTGTTTTCCATGATTTGGTGTTTTCCACTTTTTTAAGCATATCTTCAGCCATCCTTCTGAATGTAGTCCATTTGCCGCCTACCATGGTTAAAAGCCCTGATTTGGAAACAAATATTTTGTGGCTTCGCGATATTTCCCTGGTTTTTTTATTGTCACCATCAGGTGCTGCTAAGGGACGAAGGCCTGCAAAAACACTCAGTACATCCTTCCTCGATGGTGCTTTGGTCAGGTAACGACCGGTCGTAGTAAGTATAAAATCAATTTCCTCTTCAAGAGCAACTGGCTCCAGAGTAGCAACCGGCAAAGGCGTATCAGTAGTTCCAACGACTACCCTGTTATGCCAGGGGACTGCAAACAATACGCGCCCATCGCCGGTCTTAGGGATCATGATGGCATCCGTTCCCGGAAGGAAACTTTTATCGAGAACAATGTGAATACCCTGGCTGGGACAAATAATTTTTTTAATGCCGGGCGTGTCCATTTGTATAATTTCATCAGCAAATACGCCTGTCGCATTAATTATCGCCTGAGCTTTTATGTGGTATTTTTCTGATGATTCCAAATCTGTAACATAAATTCCATCAACTTTTCCTGCAGCATTTTTACTTAAGCCTGAAACCGGCATATAATTGATGATGTGGGCTCCCAGCGCAGCCGCAGTCTGCAATACGTTGATAGCCAGGCGCGAATCATCGAACTGCCCATCGTGGTAAACGACTCCTGCAGTAAATTTCTGTGGATTAAGGGTTGTAATGCGTTGAAGCACTTTTTGTTTCGGGATATGCAGCGAACGGCCCAAACTGTATTTTCCTGCCAGCATTTCATAGAGTGTCAATCCCAAAGTGTATTTTATTTCGTCAAAAAAACCAAAAGTCGGGATGATAAAAGTTTGGTTTTTAACCAGATGCGGAGCATTTTTCAGCAACCGGCCCCGTTCAATACAGGCTTCACGAACCAGTGCAATATTGCCCTGAGCCAGGTATCGAACACCTCCATGGACCAGTTTCGTACTCTTGCCGGATGTTGATTTTGTAAAATCAGACTTTTCGACCAACAGTGTTTTATAACCACGTGTAATTGATTCGAGGGCTATACCTATTCCAGTCGCTCCACCACCAATGATAATCAAGTCATATTCTTCCTGTTGATTTTTCATCAGGGAAATCATGGCGTCCCGTTTCATCAGGTTGTATTTATTTGTTTTATAATTATACTGATTGACAATATGTTAAGTCAGTTAAATCCGATTTTATATATTTCTTATAAAATGATAATTTAGTTAGCCGCTGGTTCGTTAAAATTGCAGGGAAGCGTAAAATGAAATGTACTTCCTTTACCTTCAGTGCTTTCAACCCAAATCCGGCCGTTTTGCTTTTCGACATATTCTTTGCAAAGAATTAATCCTAATCCGGAAGATGGTTCACCTTCAGTTCCTTTTCGGCTGGTTTTCGCGTTCAGGTTAAAAAGCCTGTTGCATAAGTCGGGGTTCATACCTATGCCCGTATCGGTAACTGAAATCCGTATAAACCTGTCGTTTTCATTCTCAGCTATACATGTAACAGTTCCTGACCTGGAGGTAAACTTCAATGCATTGGTAAGCAGGTTGCGCAGCACCAGTTGCAACATATGTTTATCAGCATTTGCTGATATTTCAGAAGGAATGTGGTTTACTACCCTGATGTTTTTAGCGTTTGTCTGGTCGGAGATCAAAAATATACAATCGTCAGCTAATTGACGGATATTCAAATCAATAGGAGAAAAAACGATTAGTCCGCGTTGAAGCTGCGACCATTCGAGCAGGTCGTTCAACAGGTCGTTAACTTTGGTGGCAGAATGAAAAAGCGAAGATGCCATTTCCCGTACCTGTTCGGTCGTCAGATTCTTCAATTCATCCGCCAGCAGGGAAGTGAGACCCAGTAATCCATTTACCGGACTTCGCAAATCGTGCGATATAATCGAAAACAGTTTATCCTTTTCGGTATTTATCAGGCGGAGTTGTTCATTCTTTTTCAAAATTTCAAGTTCAGCTTGTTTGCGGTCGTTAATGTCGACAAACACCCCCAGGTATTCCTTTCTTGATCCATTGGTCTTCAAAATGTTCTGATCGTGAAACCATCTATAAGTTCCATCGGCAGTTTTCCATCGGTATTCAACTGTAATTCCGCCTGTTATAAGTGATAGGCTCACTGCTTCCAGTGCTCTTTCGCGATCATCAGGATGAAGCCGGCTTTGCCAGAAATGAGGCTCCGACAAATATTCTTCTGAGGTGAAACCGGTTAAAGTCTTAACATTTCCTGTGATCATTTCAATATCAATCCCGGCACTGACCGGTGCTACGTAGATAGCCACCGGGAGAGAAGCCATCAGCAGACGCAGGCGTTCTTCGCTTTTCTGCAATTCAGCTTCCGAGTGTTTTCGTTCGGTAATATCCGAAATTGTACCACTTATCCGCATAGGTTTACCATCTGAATCCCGCAGAACTATCATATATCGGTCGTGAATCCATTTGTACTGATTGTCTTTTGTACGCATGCGGTAATCAACCTCAACCAATGAAGTTTTGCCCTCGAGGTGATCCTGTAATACTTTGTCGGCATTTTCGATATCGCCGGGATGTATTAAATTTTGCCATAATTTCGGATCTTCACCCATTTCATCACTTGTATATCCAATCAGTTGGCTGCATAACTGGTTACGCTGAATGGTATTGGTATTTATATTCCAGTCCCATGTGCCGAGCCTGCTGCCTTGCAAAACAAAAGATAATTGCTGTTGGCTTTCTTTCAACTCATCTTCAGCCAGCTTTCGGATTGCTATTTCGCTGATCAGTGCTTTATTGACAACCTTTTGCGTAAAAAGGAGGTTGAGAAACCAAAGTAAGGCGATTAAAACAGCAAACGATAAAGTTATAAACCACCACGTGAAGAAAAATGGATTTCTAATCTGGATTTCCGCCGAATAAACCAGCGGACCCTCAGCACTCGAATAATTTTTTGCCCGGACACAAAACCTGTATTTTCCAGCTTTTAAATTGGTGTATTTTATTTTGTCGAGCATCGCTTGAGTTGCCTCGCGCCAATCTTTGTCATATCCTTCGAGCTTGTACTCGTAGGTGAGCAATTCTTCGTTTACATATGATATTCCTCTGAAATGGAAAGTTAAAGTGTTATCGGTATGGCTGATTGAACAAGGCATGTTTAACGGATATTTTTCGCCGTCGCTGGTTTCGGCATAAAGCAGGATAACCGTTGGTGCCGGTGTTTTTGTATGCTCTTTATCGATAGTGATGCACGAAAGCCCCCTGTCGGTGCCCACCCATACCCTGCCTTTCGAGTCGAGCAGACCTGCCGAGCGGTTTGTTTCTCGGCCAGCCAGACCATTAAGAGGGTTAAATGTTTCCGGGTCGTTATTACCGTCCCAATGTATAACTCCATTATTTGTGCCGAACCAATAGCAATTATCTTTATCCTGCAGGATAAAATAAACCGGGTTGTTAATTTGCAGACGGACATTTTTAAATCTCGAGATGATACCATCCTTGAAATAAAATAAGCCATTCATAGTGCCTACGAATTCAGTACCATTTTTATCTTTAAAGTACGAATAGGTATTAAGTTGCTGGTTTCCTTCCGTTGGTACTATTTTAATTGAATTATCTTTATTGATGAACCATAAACCTGACAAAGTAGTAATGTAAATGCCGCCCTTGTCGGATGCAAATATTTTTCGCACACTGCTGTTGAATTGGTTCGTATGCTCGTATTCGACAATTTTATCTCCTTTGAAATAGAAAAGTTTTTGGTTCGTGCCGATCCAGATTTTTCCTGAAATATCCTGACATATAGCTGTTGTCCGGTTTCCCTCAATGGTTGCAAACCATTTCATTTTATCTTTTGCTGATAACTTACCCACTCCCAGCGTATTGGCGGTGAACCAAATGTTTCCGTCGCGGTCTTTCATCATATCCAGCACACGAGTGAGGCCATTTTGCTTTCCGGGAAATTCGAAGCTTGTAATCTTATTGTCGTTTAAAACAGAAATCTGGTTGCTATGTCCCAGCACGTACCGTCCATCGTTGGTTTCAACTATCGCTGATACTTCATTGGCTGGTAATCCGTCCGATTCAAAATAGTTTGCTACCGAAATGCTGTTGATTTTATCGACTCCCCTGCTATCGGTGATCCAGATATTTCCTTCGCGATCCACGAAAACTGAAGAGGCACCATTTGATGAGAACCCGTTTTTGATGCGCAGGGAGGTGATTTTTCGTTCAGAAATTTGTAAAATAAACTTCGAAAAATTATTGCCAAAAATCACGTTCTTGTTCTTCCCAAGAACTAAATACGGGAAATGGGCAACGTCAATATCGTCTAACAAAAAATTTTCGGCCAGAATAGTCATCTCGTCTTTCTGGGAATATCCGATGGAATGATTTGTCAGCACCCACATCCTTTCGTTTGGGGTATTCTTATTTTCGAACCTTACAGCCAAAATGCTTTTGTTTTCAGGATTTATATTCTTGTTCAGTCCCCAATTAAGGGTTCCTTCTTTCAAAATACATAAACCTGCTTTGGTGCTTAAATAAAATGATCCGTTTTTTTCGGCAACTGAATACACAATATTCAAACTCTTATCGTGTGAGATATCATAATGCTTCCATTTTCTATTTTCATAAATATCAATTCCATTATACCCGCCCATGCACAATACAGGTTTATTGCCCGTATAACTGACATCGAAGGATGTATTGTAAACCGACGAGGTTTTAGAGGCAGACGCGGCATCAATATTTTTCCAGTTGTTTCCCTGCAAAAAAACGATTTTCCCCGTATTAAAATAGGGAATTGCCCATATCACTCCTTTTTCATCGCACTTGATTTTGCGGTATTGCTGATAAGGTAATCCATTGATTGTGTCGTAGTTGGTAAAACCGAAACCATCGTATTTCGAGATGCCCGAGTAGGTGGAAAACCACATGTAGCCGTCAGTATCCTGGCAGGCATCTGTTATAATACGGGTAGGCAACCCGTTTTCGGTTGTATATGATTTTAAGAAATACTGCTGGCCCTTTGCAAGTTGTGAGGCGGCTATTAGGAAGGTAATAGTAATCAGAAAACAGTATTTGAAGCGAAGGAAAACTGTTTTATGTTGGTTTCGAGTGTTCATTGAGTTTTGTAAAATTGGTATTTAATCACTGTTGGGCAAGCATGTAAAAAGAGGAAGTTCCTCTGTACGAGGCTTTTGACGCAAATGATCCTTCCCTGTTTATCGGTCAATTCTGATCAGATTAGCAATCAAAGTCTGCTTGAGGTTCAACAAAAGGTTAAACCCAACATGTATATTTATCAACATGGTTTAACTGTTACTATGGTTGGTAGAATTTTATTGTCTGAAGTCAGAAGACCAGAGCCGGAAGTTATCCTGACAACTATTTTTGACAAATCCGATTGGCACATTGTACGACTGTTATTATTCTTCGTCTTATTTTTCATTGGTAGAATGTAACATCAAATTTACAAACACTTCGGTCGCCATACTTCTGTCTTTTGACAAAAAAAAGACCAATTTCATTGAATTCGTGTTAGAACCATTCACATAAAACCGATTGTTTATGAATAAGGCTCTGTTCCGCAGAATAAGCTTACCGTAAAAATTATGTTTACATTTCTTTAATGTTGATTTGCAGTTTTTGATAAATTTATCTTCAAAGAATTATTCATGGTATCGCGCCAAATGTACGGCTAAATTGTTGTTTTATGATGAGTTTTTAACGCCGAAGAGCTTAATTATTTGTTGATTATTTCTGTATAACTTATCCTGCAGGAGCGAAAATTACAGATTTTTATCAAGTAATTTTACAACCTGAAAAGCGGGTTGTCTTCTGTTTTCCAGGATCAGGAGAACCTCCGCGGGCATTGCTCTGAAATCGATGGCAGAAAGCTTCATCACAAAATAATACGAAAGAATGAAAATTATCACATATAATGTAAACGGAATAAGAGCAGCGATCAGTAAAGGATTTTTGGATTGGTTGCAAGCCTCTGATCCTGATGTAGTTTGCCTCCAGGAGATAAAGGCTCAGCACGATCAGATCCCCATTATTGAGTTCGAACTTTTAGGATATCATACCTTTTGGTTTCCTGCCGGGAAAAAAGGGTATAGTGGCGTGGCTATTCTTTCAAAAACTGAACCTGACAAGGTAGTTTATGGAATGGGCATCGAGAAATACGATTTCGAAGGCCGTTTTATCCGTGCCGATTATGGTGATATCAGTGTGATTTCGGTTTATCATCCTTCAGGTACAACAGGCGACCACAGGCAGGCT
>CAIXAQ010000488.1 GCA_903917425.1 uncultured Bacteroidales bacterium | reverse complement strand
TCTGTCGGAATGAAACCGGCCTTTTTCGTTTGCATGCCGCAGCTCATTACCAATAGGACCAGTATGGCGGAAACCAACCATTTCTCAATTTGCTTCAGGATACTATGAGTGCTCATTTCAAGATGTTTTAAAATCCATTTACTTTTTTCCCAAGGAATGCATTGGCCCTTCGTTCGGCGTTTTCCCGGATATTATAATAGTAAAACGGGAAATCCCAGGTATGGTAAACACCCAGGCCCATATTGGAAGCAGGCTGGTACAGGGCGTTTTCATCCACGCTGCTGCAAACCAGGACGCCCTTTGTCAAATCTACGCGGGCATCGGCAAAAGCCGGAACTTTTACAAATACGTTGCCCTGACCAGGCACAAAGGAACCCAGGCTTTCGGATGCCGGGGCCAGGGTTTCATCCCTTTTCCAGTTTATAGGGTTGATTACCATTCCTACGCTGTCGGTCATAATTACATTACCTCCTGGCTTAACGTTCGGCGATTGAGTATTGAACGAGACGATTACACCCAGGTCATCCGGGCCTTCGGCAAATTTCAGGTGCTTATTGGCGGCCAGGAAGCCGGCAGTCAAAGGATATCCGATCGCATAGGCGGCAATCATCCGTGAATATACCTCCGGGTTCTCTTTCATATACCGCGATAATAAGAATAACATCATATGCGATCCCTGGGAGTGGCCGGCAAGGATAAAAGGACGGCCATGGTTGTAATTCCTGATGTAGTAATCGAAAGCAGCAATTACATCGGCTACCGGCAGGCTGTCGGCAAGTTCCCAGCGTTCTGCCTCCGTCTTGCTTTGGGCAAGTGCAGCATTCAACTGGCGATAATAGGGTGCATAGATGTTGCCAACCGTTTCGAAAGCGCTAGCCTGTGCGCTGAAAGAATACGCGGAACCTTTAAGCATGCTGGGATTGTTGACTGTGCAATAAATAGAATTCGTCAGGCTGTCCGGGGTCCAGGAAGTCGGGTACAGGTAAAAGATATCTACTGGTTTATCGGGGTTAGCCGGTAATGAAAGCCAGTGCTCCGGTTTCGAGTAATCGGTAACATCCAGACTAACAGGATTCTGGTCCTTTTTGCAACCTGCGGTAGTAACAATAAAAAAGATAAATATGACAGAGAACCATAGCTTGTTCAGAATTGCACTTTTTCTCATTTTGTAGAAATTTATTGAATTATCTATCCTTGAAACCACTCCGAAAAGTCTTTTTTCGCCACAAAGGCACAAAAGCTCTAAGTTTCACTAAGCTTACAATGCTGATTAACAATTCTTTGTGAACCTTTGTGTTATAGTAGCATTTCTTTATTTTAGGGTTCGCGGAGTGGACTCCTTGTTTGTTTTTTATCGTAATACATACTTAATTTATTCAGCGTCGCTGTTCATAATCTTTAGTTTGTCGAAGCACCAGAAAGTTAAAGATAACACTACTCCGGTAACTGCAGCCAAAGCCATGCCTTTGAACTGCACAGAGCCTACACTGAGATTGGCGCCGCTGATTCCTGCGACAAATGTTACGGCACCCAGCACCATGCTCCGGTTATTACTGAAATCAACCTTTTGTTCAACAAACATCCGGAAGCCTTGCACTGCTATTATACCGTAAAGGAGTAAAGTTATTCCTCCCATAACAGGTACAGGTATTGTCGAAATGGCTGCCGAAATTTTCCCTATGCACGAAAATGCAATGGCGAGTAATGCGGCGCCTCGTATCACCCACACGGAATAAACACGTGTAATAGCCATAACCCCAATGTTTTCGCCATAAGTTGTATTAGGAGTTGAGCCTGCCAGGCCTGAAATCACATTACTGATTCCATCACCCAGCAGTGAGAGATGTAAACCAGGATTCTTCATAAGGTCGGAACCGGTAATGCGGGCTGTAACAATAAGATGGCTGATGTGTTCGGCTAAAACAACAACGCAAGCCGGAGCTATTATGAGTATAGCCGTAAGATCGAATACCGGGAACCGGAATTTTGGAACAGCAAACCATGCGGCATTGCTTATAGCTGCCGTATCGACCATGCCTGTTGCCAGAGCCATGAAATATCCTGCCACAACCGCAACCAGGATTGGAATAACCTGCATAAAGCCCCTGAAAAGAACTGAACCGAATATTCCTATACAAAGTGTAGTAATGGAAATGAGCAGGACATGTCCATCGATACTGAAAGGCTCCACCACCTTCCCGATTGCAGTTGGCCATGGGGCCAGTCCGGCTTGTTGCGCTGCAACGGGAGCCAGTTCGAGGCCGATTATGGCAACCACGGCTCCCATCACCGCAGGCGGCATTGCAATCCCGATCCACCCTATACCCCATTTTTTGACTATAAATGACATGAGTATAAAGAAAAGTCCAAAGAAGATAAACCCGGACTGCGCGTGATTGTAACCTCCGTATGCCGCAATTATCAGTATGGCAGGAGCAATGAATGCAAAACTTGATCCCAGGTAAGCAGGTATCCCGCCCTTTGTAACCCAGGAGTAAATCAAAGTGCCAATGCCATTCATCAAAAGTGCTATGGCCGGATCAACCCCCATGAGAATAGGGGCAAGGATTGTTGCTCCAAACATTGCAGTAAGATGCTGAAAACTTATGGGCAAGCTTTCCCAGAATGGAAGCTTTTCATGTATCCCGATTATCTTTCGTGCCATAATTATTTCCGGTCAAAATGTTTTTGATAAAACTGTCAGACAAATAATTCTGATCCTTTCAAATGTAGTAACATTTCAAACAGTTTTTAATTTTTCAGGTAATTTGTAGCAAGGCCAAGCTTTTTAACATAAAGCGTTGAATTCGTTTTAATACAATATTCGCTCATCCCCACTTCAGAGGCTGGATTAGCCCAGTCGAATGTATATCCCAGCCTGGTCCATGGATAATGAGTCCCGCTTCCCAGGTAGGAATCATAAATATTCTGGTTGAACCATTGTATATAATCCGGATCGGTATCCACCTTCAAATAGAGCCCTGCCGTATTATCGTCAATCTGGGGATCAGCTGCAGGCCGGTAAAGGTCGGCGGGTTTTACCCAAAGTTCAACAATATAATTATTGGAATTCTGCCGTGGTAAACCTAACATCTGCCGCATGCGCAAAAGTGTATCATCATCCGGAATCGGTGCCGAAGTCATCCTGTTTTTAAACTGTGCCGGAATAAAAATCCAGATTTCACCCCATGAGTTTTTTACCAGTGTATCCGAATAACTTGAAGGATATTGATTGAAATTGCCGGCCAGTACATATTTCTGGTTGTTAATAATCTTCCATTCCAGTTTTGGATTGTCTGAATTGATAGCCCACAAAGTATCGCATATCTCTGAGGAATCAGCAGTTATTGCGTCTGTAACCGCTGCCTGGTAAAGCTTATCGAGTTTAGCCTTATTATCAACAGGGTCGGGAGAATTATCCTTTGAACATGCATTTAATGAGAGGATTACAAGAGTTGCGAAGTAAGTAACAAGTGATTTTTTCATTCGGTGTGGTTATATTTAATTATGGATGTAGATTGAATTATTACATTAGGTGATTTATGGTCTAATGAGTAAGTTTTATTGTTCAGTGAGCTTCTTACATTTTTTCCTTTACCTGTATTGATATTTTATTTTACACCGATATTATATAGTTTTCCCTGAATTTTTTCATTGTATCTTTTCTGCATCCGGAGTTGAACAGTATAATGATGCCGAATCCTATCAACGCGATAATCCAATTTTCGTTTTTCGTTTCCATGACAATTTCATTCAAATTTATTGTGATGTTTGTTATTTACGATTAAACTGTCAGGATACCGGTATTTGTTTTGTCATTTCCTTAAGAACTTATTGGCCCTGTTTTCGGCATTCTGCCGCAGGTTGTAATAGTAAAAAGGGATATCAAAGCCGTGGTAAATACCTAATCCCATCGCACCTGAAAGTTTAAACATGGCACTGTCGTTCACGCTGCTGCAGATCAGAACTCCCTGCTTTAAATCAATACGTGCATCGGCTAAATTTAATACCTTTACATAACTATGGTCAGCACCAGGCCACGAGGAACCCATGCTTTCGGATGCAGGAGCTAAAGTTTCGTCCCTTTTCCAGTTGACAGGATTTATCACCAGGCCAATATTGTTCCCCACCACTATATTTGTCCCCTGGGCGACTTTGGGCGACTGGGTGTTGTAGGAGATAATAACCCCTACATCATCCGGGCCCTGGGCAAATTTCAGATGCTTATTGGCTGCCATAAATTCAGCCGTAACCGGATAACCTATAACATAAGCCGCAATCATCCGCGAGTAAACTTCCGGATGGCTGACCATGTATTCTTTCAGCAAAAACAACAATACATTGGCTCCCTGCGAATGACCTGCCAGGATAAACGGGCGGCCGTTATTGTAATGATTGATGTAGTAATCAAATGCAGCAACAGCATCTTTGGCCGGAACCTGCCCAAGAATGTTCCACCGCTGGTCTTCAGGCAAAACAAGTGTCCGGTAGGCATTGGCCTGCCTGTAATAGGGAGCGTAAATATTCCCGGCTGTTTCGAAGGCAAGTGCCTGGTTGCCGAAGGCATTAGCGGAACCTGCAAGCATGGTGGCGTCGTCGATTTCACAATAGAGCGGATTTGTTACGCTATCCGGGGTCCAGACGGTTGGATACAGGTAAAAGATATCAACGGGTTTCGCAGGATCAGCAGGCCTTGTGAGCCAGTGCCCGGATTTCGAGTAATCGGTGACATCCGGAGTATCGTTATCTTTTTTGCACGCTGCGTTTCCAATAATGAAAAGCAGAATGACTGATAACAAGCCCAATGTGTGTAAAAAGTAAATTTTTCTCATGATGAATCGGTTTTAATGTTACTATGGATTATTTCCCGCCTGTTGCTCTGTATGCCTCAATTTTCGCCTGCATTTCGATGCTAAGAGGGACAATCAGTTGGTAGTTTTTCATTATGCTTTATGTATCATTCCGTATAAAAAGGCTATTAGTAAAAATTCACAACTACCAGGTATATACTGATAGCTGTGAATAAACTTCGATTTACAAGTCGTTACCCGATTGCCGGGAAACTCCCCTTATTGATTGTGAATACTTCAACAGTATCAGTCTCTTTATCGTTTCACAAGTTTACTGGTAACAGACGATTTATCAGTTTGAATACTGATAAAATAGATCCCGGCAGCCAGGGTTGAAACAGAAAAATCGTTGGTAAAAAACTCCTGGATTAACTTTCCCTGAAGGTTGCAAAGCCTGATACTTTTAATTTTTGAACTGACATTGCTCAAATGCACAATGTCCGTAGCTGGATTTGGATATACACGTATAGAATTTCCAACATCAGCAACTTCCGGAACTGAAGCACTGGGATTGGTGATTGCAATCAATTCCGGCAACAGATTCAATAAATCACCCTGAACGAATTGCATATCCCAAATATGATAGTTTTTAGTACCGGCAGGTATAGGTATCTGAGATTGAAGTAATCCGGATAATCGCGGAAAATAAGGTATTGTTCGTTGGTCGTGGGGAATATAATTTATAGTGTCAATCAGCAGATACGTGCCACCTGGTATATTTGTGGGAGGGGTAACATGAGCCCTAAACATATCATCAAACCCAAGATAAGTAGACGTATCCGTATCTGCAGCAAGAGAAATATAACGAGTTACCTTTTTGGGTTCGTTAGAGGGGAGATAACCAAAATTATAGTTAGATTCCTGGTGATATACAGTATTGTAGGTCTGATATATTAATCCTTTATCAACAAAATAATGGTTGAAAAAAAAGGAATTTCCCTGAAGTTCCTGGACGGCTGAATCACTATTCCATGTTCGCCAGTTAATCATACATCCGCTTTCAGCAACGGAGTCCAGTGTTTTAATATTTTGCAAAGAACCGCCGGTTCTGCTATCTTTTGCAGAATAATTCGGTTCCCCTCCGGAAATGGCTACAACTAATTGAGATGTAAGAGTGGGATTATTGTCAAATCTTTTTCTTAACAAAAACCTCATGAGATATGCTCCCTGTGAATGCCCCATCAGAATAATCCTGTGGCCGTTATTGTAATGTAAAAGGTAATTATCAAAGGCAGCTTCAACATCTTTGTAGGCAAATTCCATATAATTGGCTTGATCCAACAGGGATAATGTTGGGTCAACAAAAACGCGAAGATTTGCTTGCCGGTAATACGGGACAAAAACGCGCCCGAACTGCGCATAGATGCCCACCTGCTCACGATAAATAATTCTCGCAGTAATTGTATCAATATTGTTTATTTCAGTGTTGCCAGCAAAGGATAAAGTTGTGTCAATTGTAGGGTACACATAAAATATATCTACCAGGGTATCGGCATAGTGGGGATAAATTGTATCGGTTTTAATTGAACCGTCTGAATTCAGAACAGTCAATGCTAAATTCTGCTGTCGGGCAACATCGTTGGTTTTCAAAACAGGATGACACATCCAGTTTTGCTGGAGATTGTAGTCGGGTATTTGGGCCATTGCTGAAGCAGACAGAGTAATAACCAATGCAAAAAATAACATTGCCTTCAAGTTCATAATTCGTATTTTCGTTTTCAAAGGAATGCTGTTTTATGCTGGTTAAACCCCGTTTTAATTCTGCTCCGGCAGTTATACTGAAGCGCGTCATAAAATATGACGCGCTCCAGACAGTGACATTACTTCATTAGTATTAGTTTTTTCACATCCTTAAAGCTGCCGCTTTGCAGGCTGTAGAAATAAACACCGGGCGTAAACTGCGAAGCATCCCATTCCACTTCGTAGCTGCCGGGGGCTTTGGTTTCGTTAACCAGGGTGGCAACTTGTGAGCCGTTGAGGTTATATACGCTCAGGCTCGTCATGCTTCCAGCCGAATTATCTTTTCCAATAGAATATCTAATCCGTGTAGTACCCTTAAATGGGTTGGGATAATTTTGCGACAGACCTGAAGTGGCAGGCAATCCTTTCTGTATTTCCACACTATCTGGGGCAGGTGGATTCAGTGGCGAATTTCCTGATGTTTCTCCGGTTTGATCACCTTTGGAAGGTCCCACCAAAATGATTGGTCCGTCTTTGCCACCCTGTATTATATATTTAGTGACCTCATAAGTAAGACACCAAATATCTGAATCTGGTGCACCTAAAGGTACCCACCAGTTCAGGGTGTCAATATACGATGGTTTGATCCAATAAGCCTTGTACTCCAGTTCTATACAATCACTTGAATCAACGGCCGAATTCAGGTTTGTTAAAATATCAATATCTGCACCGGCAACAGTTGTTGTTGTTGTTGTATATTCGAATTTCCCATAAACTCCGGTAAACCATTTTTCTCCCATACCGATACCTACTTCACATTCAATTTTGACCCCATGTGCTTTTACATCCGTTGTTTCAATACCAATTTCGCCTTCTCTACTTCCACTTTTATCTATAAAAGACATGAGAAAACCCAAATCTGATCCAACTGGATCGTAATTGTTGCCCAGATCAATGCCGTTGTTTACCATTCTATGTGCGAAAGTGGTGGGATCGGATGAGTTTAAATTAAATTGTAAGGGCAAAACTTTCTTGTGATAGTCATTCACTTTAATATAATAGCAGTAAGTTGAGTCAACTTTCTTACCCAGCTTATCATAAACGTAATACTTATCCCTTGTAAGTACGGGAGCTGTATAAAGTAGTGTTCCATAAGTTTGGTTTGCAGATCCAGCCTCGACCATATCAGTAATTGTGTGTGAAAATGTTGTTTCATTTTCCCAATTATCCATATAGCCGCCCTGGAATTCCCCTTG
>CAIXAQ010000487.1 GCA_903917425.1 uncultured Bacteroidales bacterium | reverse complement strand
GTTTAATGTTTTGTGAATGTTAATGTAGTGGGTATATTTATTTTGTTGGAAGTCAGAAGTCAGAAGTTCCTCCGAAAACATCATTTATCTAAGAAAGTAGCTCTTTGCTGATCAATTGCCTTTATTCGGATATTTTCCATTCAAAGTACTAAACTTCGATTTAGCACTTTCTTCCGTCTTCCGACTTCGGTCTTCCGACCAATTAACACCAATTTCATTCAATTAGTGGTAGAACCAATGTTTTTAATTCCTTAGTGTAACATTATGCCAGAAAAACATCGGGTTATAAGATAAGCTGCCAAAATAAAAAAAAGGCTACCAAAGCGGCAGCCTCCTTTATTTTGGAGTCAAGCAGAATTTTTAATTATCTCTGCTTGTTTTCGTATTCTGAACTTTATTTAGCCAAAGTTTCCTTAATTGCAGCCTGTGCAGCAGCCAAACGTGCGATTGGAACGCGGAATGGTGAACAGCTTACATAATTCATTCCTACCGAATGGCAGAACTCAACAGAGGATGGTTCGCCGCCGTGCTCGCCACAAATACCCACTTTAAGTTTCGGACGGGTTGTACGACCTCTTTCAGTAGCCATTTTAACGAGTTGTCCAACACCTTCCTGATCCAGAACCTGGAACGGGTCGTGTTTGAGAATACCTTTTTTCAGGTAAACAGGCAGGAACTTACCAGCATCATCGCGCGAATAACCGAAAGTCATCTGCGTCAGGTCGTTGGTGCCGAACGAGAAGAACTCGGCGGATTCAGCAATTTTATCAGCAACCAAAGCGGCGCGTGGAACTTCAATCATGGTTCCAACCATATAATCCATGCGGTCGCCACGTTCAGCAAATACAGCTTCAACGGTTTCGCGGACAATCTTTTCCTGCATCTGCATTTCGGTAAGGGTACCAGTAAGCGGAATCATGATTTCAGGATAGGTTTTGATGCCTTTCTTTTTCAGATTCATGGCAGCTTCGATAATGGCGCGTGCCTGCATTTCCGAAATTTCGGGATAGGTATTGCCTAAGCGGCAACCGCGGTGGCCAAGCATAGGGTTGAATTCGTGCAATGAATCCACTTTTTCTTTAACTGCCTTGAGCGAAATACCCATTTCATCGGCCATTTCCTGCTGGTTTTCTTCTTCGTGAGGAACAAATTCGTGCAAAGGAGGATCGAGCAGGCGAACCGTTACAGGAAGGCCTTCCATAGCCTCGAAAATACCTTCGAAGTCCTCGCGCTGCATTGGTAAAAGTTTTGCAAGAGCTGCACGGCGGCCTGCCTCATCATCGGCAAGAATCATTTCGCGCATAGCTTTAATTTTCACACCTTCGAAGAACATATGCTCAGTGCGGCAGAGTCCGATGCCTTGTGCACCAAATTTGCGTGCAACCTGTGCATCATGAGGAGTATCGGCATTAGTACGGACAAGCATACGTGAATGTTTGTCGGCCATTTCCATCAGTTTGCCGAAATCACCGCTTAAAGCAGCCTCGGTTGTACCGATTTTTCCTTCGTAAACTTCTCCGGTCGAACCGTTGAGTGAAAGCCAGTCGCCTTCTTTAAATTTGGCACCGCCAACTTCTAAGGTACGGGTTTTATAGTCAATCTTAAGGCTGCCTGCCCCTGATACACAGCATTTGCCCATTCCGCGGGCAACAACTGCGGCGTGCGAAGTCATACCGCCACGGGCAGTAAGAATTCCTTCGGCAACAACCATACCCTTGAGGTCTTCGGGTGAAGTTTCAACGCGGACCAAAACGATTTTGTGGCCGTTTTTTGCCCATGCTTCGGCGTCGTCAGCAAAGAAAACAATTTGTCCGGTTGCTGCTCCCGGTGAAGCTGGCAGGCCCTGAGCAAGTACCCTGGCATTTTTCATAGCTGCTTTTTCGAAAACAGGATGAAGAAGTTCGTCTAATTTACTCGGCTCAACGCGTAAAATGGCTGTTTTTTCGTCAAGGAGTTTTTCCTCAAACATATCAACGGCCATTTTTACCATGGCAGCACCTGTACGTTTTCCGCTGCGTGTTTGCAGCATCCAGAGTTTTCCATCCTGAATGGTAAACTCAACGTCCTGCATATCTTTATAATGTTCTTCGAGTTTGGTCTCAATTTCCATCAATTCTTTGAAAATTACAGGCATCGTTTCCTCCAACGAAGGGAAATTGTTCTTCCGATCCTCTTCGCTTACGGTGGCTAACTTAGCCCAGCGCCTTGAGCCTTCGATGGTGATCTGCTGAGGAGTGCGGATACCGGCAACTACGTCTTCGCCCTGAGCATTGATCAGGTATTCGCCGTTAAAAAGGTCTTCGCCTGTACTGGCATCGCGGGTAAAAGCAACGCCTGTAGCTGAGTTATCGCCCATATTTCCGAAAACCATAGCCTGGATATTTACAGCGGTTCCCCACTCTTCAGGAATATTGTTGAGTTCGCGGTAGTAAATTGCTCTATCGTTCATCCAGCTATCGAAAACCGAACAGATGGCACCCCAGAGTTGCTCCCATGGATCGCTTGGAAAATCGTGACCGGTAACTTTTTTGACCGCCTTTTTGAAGCGGGTAACCATTTCTTTCAGGTCGTCGGGCGAAAATTCGTTATCGAGTTTTACCCCTTTTTCTTCTTTTAATTCGTCAATAATTTCTTCGAACGGATCGTGATCTTCTTTCGAAGCCGGTTTCATACCTAAAACTACATCGCCGTACATCTGCACGAACCTGCGGTACGAGTCCCACACAAAACGTTCATTTCCGGTTTTTTTAACCAGGCCTGCAACGGCTTCGTCGTTCAAACCGAGGTTTAATATGGTGTCCATCATACCAGGCATGGAAGCACGCGATCCCGAACGGACCGAAACAAGGCAGGGATTTGCACTGTTGGTAAATTCGGAGCCCATGTGTTTTTCAATATAAGCGATGCCGGCTTCAACTTCGTCTTTTATCATTGCCAATACTTTTTCACGGCCCTCTTTGTTGTAAACCGTACACATTTCGGTAGTGATGGTAAACCCGGGAGGCACTGGCACGCCAATAAGGTTCATTTCGCACAGGTTAGCACCTTTGCCACCAAGCAGATTTTTCATCGAAGCGTCACCTTCAGCCATTTTATTGCCAAAAGTATAAACACTTTTTAATTTTGAATTCGTCATAACAGATTGCTGTTTTTGTATTTATGCGTTACTAATTGTAATTCAGGTGTTTTATTTTCGAGGGTGCAAAAGTACAAAACTTTACTAAGTTAATATTTAAGTTTACATTAAATTTATCACAAATCGGACCCGGATCTGTTAAAAAATGCTAAGTTTGCTATTGAATCTCAACTTGCTCAATTGTATCTAATTATGTGATTATATGAAAAAGTTCGTGTTTTCTTTATTTCTGGTATTGGCAACCACAATTGCCTGTGCTCAAACATCAGTTTATCATCCATTCCCGGAAGCAAATGCTTTCTGGAGCGAACACGTTTCAGGAGTTCCTTTTGAAATATGTGATAAAGACCAATACATTCTGACGGGGGATACTGCAATTAATGGTGTTACGTATCAAAAACTCAGATATTATGTAAAGCGATATTATCTTCACCAAAATTTGTGTTTGTATTATGGTTCATACCGCATTTATGATTTTTACAAAGGAGCTATAAGGAACGATATTCCAGGTAAGAGACTCTGGTTTGTGGAGGCAAACCATTCAAACGAAAAAGTATTATATGATTTTGACCTTAATTTAAACGATATCTTGCCCCCTTCGTTTATTAATGATCCAAATTTTTCTCCTGGTACTTATAATATTGTAAAATCTGTTGATTCAGTTTTAGTTGGAGCAGTATATCATTCGAGGTATGGATTAGCTATTTCAAATCACCCGGGGAATATTTATGTTTATCTTATTGAAGGAGTAGGCAGTACATTTGGCCTGTTTGGCTCTTTTGGACTTCTTAACCCCGAATTTGAGATTCATTCATACCTTGAATGCCTTTCGGTAAGCGGGCAAGCTGTTTATCCGGATGCATCAGTTTCATGCCCGTCAATTATTACAGAGGTGGTCAATATAGAGAAAGATGAGATTTTTTCTATTTTTCCAAATCCAATGCAGGAGTTTGCATCAATCAGGCTGCCAGCTAATGTAAATCAAGCCGATCTGACCATATATGATTTTTCAGGGAAAAGAGTAGCTTTTTACAAGAGCATCAGAGACAACCAAATATTAAACAGGGTGGGCTTACCCAATGGAATATACATATGCCATTTTGAGTTTGGGAACGGTAAATTTGTAAGTAGCAAATTGATTATAAATTAGGGTTATGATTCCAGGCAAATCTTAAAAATGAACAAGTAAATGTTAATTTCGAATTTAAATTGCTGGTTTTCAGTATGATAAATAAAATAATCTTAAGTTTTGAAATGAAATTGTTAACAAGAGCTTCACTTATTCTGAGTGTGTTGTTTATACTTCGTGTTTTCACCGGCTGCCTGATCCATGATTGCCCGGAAGAGGTGTATCCATTTGATTTTGAGAAAATTGAGATTTTAAACCTCGATAATTCAGGAATGTGGCCAGCTATTCTGTCGGGCGATACAATGAAGAGAGCCGCTGTTGCTTTCCAGGTTAGTGTTTATGCAAACCTGCCTCTAATCGGGCAATCATTGCAAACCCCCATCATTTCCGGGTTTTCGTTCCCAACTGCATCCGGCAAATCGGATTGCCCAATGCTTTACAGTGCTAATCACACTATCGAAAATATTTCTGTCGTAACTGCTTATGATTTAAATGAAAGTTACCACGCAAACGCTGATGTGACCAGTTTATTCCTTGGTTCTGCTGATATAGGTTATGGGTCTGGACTTTATGTGCCAATAGCTGAACTTTATCAAAAAATCAACAAAGCCCGTTACTTCGATTATCCGGAAACTCAGTTCAGGCTATTTTACGGGCGATCAGTCGAAAAGGACAGTGCTCAGTTTATAATACGATTAAAACTGTCGGATGCTACAATCCTGTCGGACACCACGCAAGTAATTCATATAAGGTAAAAACTATGAAAGCACTATTTTTATCTGTAATCATATGTATTATAGCATTTAACATAGAAGTTCAGGCACAGGATAAGTTTATCAGCAACTACGCGATTTCTATGTTTTTTGGAGTCAGAGATACCAAAGTGGACAGTTTTCCGAATACTCCGAATGTGGATTTTATGAATTATCTGTATGATTCTCATGAAGGGTCCGATTATCAATATCTTGGTTTTTCGGGTCACTTTTGGTTTAAACATAATTGGGAAGGAGATATTAAAGTGGCGATGTACGACGATTTTGCACCTGATAATCTGGATATTACCGTTCAATATTTTCCATTGAAAAACATAGGTGTAAGCTTTGGCTTATATACTCATAGCTTGCTTATGAACGATTTTACGATGTTTCACAAAACAACCGGTGAAGGGCTTTACGGCGATCTCGAAACAAACTTCAGGCAACGAAAATTATTTGACAGGGGCGTACAATGTGGTGTTTTGTTAAAACAGGATTACGGTAAATTTCATGCCAGCTTTAAACTTTCGGGTGGTGTCAGCAGTTTTAAACCATTTCCGGAAGTTGTTTTACAAAAGCAAGTGGATGGAAATTTTGTGAGACGAATTGAATATCAGACTCATAACACCTGAAATCTTTTCATTTTCCCTGATCTTAGGCTGAATTTTGATTGTTTTACAATCAAGAAATCGAAGCTGGGTATTCAACTTCAGGCAAACTATTTTTATTCGCAAAAGTCAATTGATTATACACAAAAAACTTACGACTGGACGATTGAGAATTACGCCGTTCAGCAGGTTGATTCTCCAAAACATTCGTACCGGAAATTCGATCTTGATTTTGGAGTTTACCTGAAGTGGTAAGCGGTTTACTGAGAATATTATTTTGGCTATACTACGGATTGAATGGAATTAACTTTTTAGAAGTCAGAAGTCAGGAGCCCGAAGTCAGAAGTCACAATACAGAATACAGAATACAGAATACAGAATACAGAATACGGAAGTTCCTCTGAAAATGATGTTGCTTTTTTTTAGATTGGAAGCAGTTCAAAGGAAGTTAATTGTCATTAAATGTGGCATTTGTAAGGGAGAAATTGTTTTTTATGGTTGCTTCCAGCTTCTGACTTCCGACTTCCCACATGCTAATTTTATCCACTTAATTAGCAGTGCCACAATTATTGCTGATATCCGTCAGAGCGCGAATTTCATCTAATACTTTATCGAAAACAAGGTTGTTCTGGTTGCCACAATCCGCTAGTTTCAGCATTTGTTCTGCCGTTTGCGAATATTTTCCGGCAACAAGTTCCGGTTCTATTTCCGTTATAAATCCAGCCACATTTTGCGGCGTAACTTCAAAATGGAACTGGAATGCGAAAACATTTTTCCCGAGCCTGAAAGCCTGGCATGCTGTAGCGGCGCTGTTTGCCATTGAAACAACTCCTTCGGGAAGCGAAAAGGTATCGAAATGAACGTGCAGAACCGTCATATCATTTCTAAAATGCCTGAAAACGGAATCATTTCTGGCAGTCTCCGAGAAGGTTATAGGCCAGAAGCCCATTTCCGGTTCTGTGTTTCTGAAAACATCTGAACCGCATGCTTTTGCAACCAATTG
>CAIXAQ010000486.1 GCA_903917425.1 uncultured Bacteroidales bacterium | reverse complement strand
CACTAAATTGATAAATCGACAAAACCAACTGATGTGCCTTTTGCCAAACGATTAGATCCTGAAAACTCTTTGCCGGCATATTTTCCCTCTCCAATTTCTAAGCAATTAACTTATTCACAGCTTTCTAACTTCTTAATTCTGTATTCTTAATTCTGTATTCTTAATTCTGTATTCTATCTTCTAACAACATTATTTAGTCTTCCTTCTCCATTCACTCTTAGTCATTTAACAAAGCCATTATTTCAGTATAAACCTGCTGGTTCGAGTATCCATGTATGTCGATTGCCTTGGTACGGCAAAGAGCAACACAGGTTCCGCATCCCTGGCAAAGACCTTCATTCACCCTGGCAAGCGTTTTTATCACTTCACCATTCCTGTTTTTGATTTCTTCGCGTTCGATGGCCTGGTAAGGGCAAACACTCTGGCAAAGGAAACAACCCACGCATTGCGAATAAACCGGAGGAGCTGAACGGTTTACAACAGCAACCAATGGGTCGCGTGTCAATTCGTCGTTACTGAATAAAGCGGCAACTTTAACGGCAGCGCCCGAAGCAGCTGCAACCGATTCCGGAATATCCTTTGGAGCCTGGCAGGCACCTGCAAGGAAAATACCGGCTGTATTGGTTTCAACGGGTTTCAGTTTGGGATGAGCTTCCGCAAAGAATTTATATGGGTCGTATGAAATATGAACCGTTTGAGCCAGTGCTTCTGCGCCATGATTGGCTACTCCGGCAGTTGCCAGAACCACCATATCCGCTTCAATTTCTATGGGTACGCCTCCCATCAGGGTATCGGCGCCTTTTACGATCAGTTTTCCGTTCTTTTCGTATATGGTTGAAACACGTCCGCGGATATATTGGGTTTCATCTTCAACGATGGTGCGACGAACAAATTCCTCATAATTTTTACCTCCTGCCCGGATGTCCATATAAAACACATAAGGAATACCGTCGTGAACTTTATGTTTGTAAAGCATGGCATGTTTGGCGGTATACATGCAGCAGATTTTGGAGCAATATTCAATTCCCTTGGCAGGATCGCGTGAACCGGCACAGGCAACGAAAACAATCTTTTTAGGAATCTGCCCGTCTGATGGCCTGCGGATTTGGCCTTGTGTTGGGCCTGAAGCCGAAGCCAGGCGCTCAAATGCGAGGCCGTCGATTACATCGGCATATTTTCCATACCCATATTCAGGGAAGTAATCAGTTTTCAGAACATCAAACCCCGTAGCCATTACGATTGCACCAACAGCAACATCAATTACTTCATCTTCCTGGTCGAAGCGAATAGCCTTGGTCGGGCAAACGATTTCGCAAATCTTGCATTTGCCTTTAATATAATAGGTGCAATGTTCCCGGTCGATTACCGGTTTATTCGGAACAGCTTGTGGGAAAGGCACATAAATTGCCGGTCTGAAACCAAGTCCGCGTTCAAATTCATTTGGTATTTTCTTCTGAGGACATTTCGTGGTACAAAGACCGCAACCCGTACAAAGATGTTCATCCAGGCTTTTAGATTTTTTACGAATCTTAACTTTAAAATTACCAATAAAGCCATCAACACTTTCAACTTCTGAATAGGTATGAAGAGTAATATTGGGATGCTGGGCAACTTCCACCATTCGTGGTGTAAGGATACACTGCGAGCAATCTAGAGTCGGGAAAGTTTCGGATAATTGAGACATATGGCCACCAATAGAAGGCTGTCTTTCAACCATGATTACCTTATGCCCGCAATTGGCAATATCCAATGCTGCCTGTATCCCTGCAATTCCGCCGCCAACAACAAGGGCTGTTTTGGTAACCGGAACTTTAATGGAATTCAGTGCTTTATTTTTTTTGACCTTTTCAACCATTACCCTTACCAAATCCTGGGCTTTCTCAGTCGTAAGATCATCATTTGGATGAACCCATGAGCAATGCTCGCGAATGTTGGACATTTCGCAAAGAAAAGGATTCAACCCGGCTTCGGCGCAAGCCTTACGGAACGTAGGCTCATGCATACGCGGCGAACAGGCTGCAACAACCACTCCATCCAGTTTATGTTCCTTGATGGCTTCCTTTAGTAGAGTCTGGCCAGGGTCGGAACACATATATTTATAGTCGGTGGCGAATTCGACACCTTTCAGTTCACCGGTTATCTTGGCAACTTTTTCGCAATTGACTGTGGCTGAAATATTTTCACCACAGTGACAAACAAATACTCCTATCCGCGACATGGTTAAGCCTCCGTTTTTTGAGTGATAACAACTTTTTCAGGAACAACAGCAACCGCTGGTTCTTTTGCTGGCCGTACTGGCAGATTTACTTCGGTCATATGACGGTTCAAACCGAGAGTTTTGGCGTCAATTCCAACAGCAAGTCCTAAAACCTGTGAAATGTATAAAACCGGTATATCGATTTTCTCATTCAGAAACTTATTGATTTCCGGCCGGCGCATATCCAGGTTGGAATGGCACATCGGGCAGGCAACCACAACTACTTCAGCCTGGCGATCAACTGCATCCTTCATAATATTGCCTGATAACCTGGCAACCGTATCGGTACGTGAAACAGACATTCCGGCTCCGCAGCATTCCGTTTTGAAAGCCCAGTCGATGGCATTACCACCGGCCTTTTTAACAAGCGTATCCATGCTTTGAGGATCTTCAACCCTGTCGAATTTCAGGATGGAATGAGGCCGAACAAGCAAACATCCATAGTAACAAGCTGATTTGTAGTCAAATGGTTTAACTACTTTTTCTTCAAGCCTGTCGGTAATGTATTTGTCGATGAACTGAATAATATTCAGGATTTGGGTAGTGCCTTCGTATTTCAGATCAATGATCGAAGCCACTTTTGACTTTAATGAAGGATCTTCAGCCAATTCGTGCTTAACGATCGAAAGACGGTTGTAACAGGCAGCGCAGGGAACTACGATATCTGTAATACCTTCCTTTTCGGCCAGAGCCATAATGCGGGCAGGCAGACTGAGCGATAATTCCTTATTCATATTGTGTGCAGCGGTAGCCCCACAGCAGTTCCAGTCGGGAACTTCGACCAGTTCGATATCAAATACTTTTGCCAGGGCTGAAACTGATTCCTGGTATTCCTGTGCGCCACCTTTCATGGAGCAACCCGGATAGAATCCTACTTTTATCATTTTCCCTCCTTATTATCTTTTTTAACCCGGTTAAAAATTGCAGCAACTTTTTTTCTTCCTTTAATAAATTCAGGAACCGGGTTTAATTTTCCTTTAACAAACATTTTAGGCGCTATTAAAACATCCTGCATCATGGCACCGGTGCGCATTTTATAATCCACAAT
>CAIXAQ010000485.1 GCA_903917425.1 uncultured Bacteroidales bacterium | reverse complement strand
TGCAATACTTTTACATTTTGCGTTCAATGTTTAATGTTTTTAATTCTTTAACGAATATTATGCCTGAAAAAACATCAAATTAAAAAAAGATAAGGCCCTAAATTCCTATCCGATTATCAAATTTCAGAAAATATTGCCAAACTGGGCTTAGCGATTGTTGTTTTGATCTTACAGTTATAGCATTTTAACAGGCCCTATCGCTCCTCACCCCTCGCCCTTTCACCTCTCCCATAATTACACCACAATTACACCACTACATTCACAATCTTCCCCGGCACAACAATTACCTTTTTAGGAGGTGCGCCATTCAGCCATTTCTGTGCTTCGGGAGCGTTCAGTGCGGCCGTCTCCACTTCTGCAGCCGGCATATCTTTCGGCAATTCAAGTGTGAACCTGGTTTTCCCGTTAAAGGATACCGGATAAGCATACGTATTGTCGATGGTAAAAGCGGCATTGAATTCGGGGAAACTGGCTTTGCAGACATTTTCATTGTTGCCCAGAAGTTGCCAGAGTTCTTCCGCAATATGAGGTGCATAGGGCGATATGAGAATAACCAGTTCGCTAAGAATAGCTCGCTTATTGCACTTCAGTTCGGTAAGTTCGTTTACACAAATCATAAAACTGCTGACCGCCGTGTTGAACGAAATACGCTCGGTGTCATCCTGTATTCTTTTAATCGTCTTGTGCAGAACTTTTAATTCTGCTGAGTTGGGAGCTTCGTCAGAAACTATAAAGTTAACATCGTAATCGTGGAATAAGCGCCAGAATTTGCGAATAAAACGAAAAACGCCTTCGATGCCACTGGTGTCCCACGGCTTTGATTGTTCCAGCGGACCGAGGAACATTTCGTACAAACGCAGGGTATCGGCCCCGTAACGCTCGATCAGATCGTCAGGATTCTGCACATTGTACTTCGATTTCGACATTTTCTCCACTTCGCTTCCGCAGATGTATTTGCCATCTTCGAGAATGAAATAAGAATCTGCCAGGTGTGACTGCCAGTTTTTATATGCTTCAATATCAAGAATATCATTCCGAACCAGACTGATATCAACATGCAGAGGATCAGAATAATGTTCGCGCCCGGGATAATTCTTTGAAACAAAAATCGGAATATTTTCCCATCCCTCTTTCTCAACAAATGCGGGGACATCGTCCCCTTTAATAGCTGACGCAATCCGTTCAACAACTTTATCAACGCCTCCGTCAACAAAGTCAATCATCGGGATGAGAATTAATTTATACCCCTTTTCGGCGGCATAGGCTTCGTAAGGGTCAACAAGTTTTTCGAGCGATTTTTGTCTTTTAATTTCAATTAAAAGCTTCGCCTCCTGGCTGAAATAGTCGAACTTCCGTGTTCCATCCCTGAAATCGCGTTCGAAGCTAACGCCTAATTTCTTATCTTTAATCCTTTCCCAAAGAATGTATTCAGCCATCTTTTCGGGATTCACCCTATACACAAAGCTCGAACGGCCCTGAATCATGCCCTGGTTGATCAGTCTTTTAAAAGGCTCATCCATAACGGAATAGCCAAGGTCGAAAAGAAATTTATTCCAGAAACGGGCATAAAGCAAATGGCCTGTGGCATGTTCGGCTCCACCGATATACAAATCCACATTTTGCCAATAGTTTACGGCTTCTTTCGAGAAATATTCATGGTCGTTGCGCGGATCCATGTAACGGAGGTAATACCCGCTCGACCCGGCAAATCCAGGCATAGTATTGGTTTCAAGCGGGTAACCATCGGTTGTCACCCAGTTTTTAGCCCTGGCCAACGGAGGTTCGCCATTTTCGGTCGGAAGGTATGCATCCACCTCAGGCAAAAGCAGTGGCAGCTGATCTTCGGGTAAGGTATAGGGCATCCCCTCTTTGTAATAAACAGGAAAAGGCTCACCCCAATAGCGCTGACGGCTGAAAATGGCATCGCGAAGACGGAAATTTATTTTCCCTTGTCCGATTCCAAGTTTTTCGGTTTGCCGGATCACGCTGCTGATGGCTTCCTTCACCTGCAATCCATCGATAAATCCCGAATTAATCATGATGCCTTCCTTAGAATCGTAGGATTCTTCCCAGGTAGATGGATCGGTAGCCTCGTGACCGGGTTTATTTACAACCTGTATAATGGGCAAATTAAAATGGCGTGCAAAAGCAAAATCGCGGCTGTCGTGCGCCGGAACAGCCATGATGGCGCCGGTTCCGTATCCCATCAGCACATAATCGGCAATCCAGATGGGAATTGGCTCACCCGTGAACGGATTTACAGCATAGGCACCGGTAAACTCGCCGCTGACTTTCTTCACTTCGGTCATGCGCTCGCGTTCGGTACGGTTTTTAGCCCAATTTACGTAGGTTTCAATCTTTTCAAGGAAATCAGGAGTTGCAATTTTCGAAACCAGCTCGTGTTCGGGCGCAAGTACCATAAAAGTGGCGCCATAAATGGTATCGGGGCGGGTTGTAAAAACTTCAATTTCAAGTTGGGGTAAAACCCCGCCTAAATCCTCCCCGGAGGGGAGGCCTTTACCATCAAGAAAGTCAGCAATTTCTTGAGCAATTTTTTCGGCATCAGCCAAAACATCCTCGTTTTTATACCTCAATACTTCATATCCTAAAGCATTCAGGTATTTAGTTCTATTTTCATCGAGATCTTTTTGAAAATCATGGATAGGACCATCAATTTCGATGATTGTTTTTTTAGGAAGACAAACAAAGTCAACTATATAGTTATCAATAATCTGTTGCCTGCGAATCTTATGTTTGATCTGCTTTTTCCGAAGTTTCTCCCAAATGATTTTCTCAGCTTCGGCAAGCTGCTTTCTCATTTTTTTTGCTCTTTCGTTCAACAAGCTAAAAGAATGAGAGTCGGTAGTCATATAATTATACCTGTGGCATGTATGAGCTTCGATTTCAGCCGGGACGTGTATGTCTGGGGTTCCCCCTCCCGTGGAGGGGGACAGTGGGTGGTCAATAACTACAAAACGCATACTCCCCCCTTCGGAACGGCCAATCCAGTTGCGTTGAATTTCTTTAATCGATTCCGTCCAATCAATTGTATTCAATCCACCGAGCAAACGATCGGCATATGCTGTAATACGCAACAGCCATTGTTTCATTTGTTTGCGTTCAACCGGATGCCCGCCGCGCACGCTCCTGCCTTCGCTGACCTCGTCGTTGGCAAGCACTGTGCCCAATGCAGGACACCAGTTTACAGCCGTTTCGGCAAGGTAAGCCAGGCGGTAGTTCAGCAGAATTTCCTGTTGTTGCTTCTCGCTCATCTGTTTCCACTCCTCCGAAGTAAATGCCGGAGTCGGATTACAGGCCGCCAAAACCCAGGCATTGCCTTCCGTATTGAAAATATCAATTAATTGACTGATTGCCTCTGCTTTATCTGTCTTTTTATTATACCACGAATTAAACAACTGAATGAAAGTCCATTGCGTCCATTTGTAATAATCGGGATCACAGGTGCGTACTTCACGATCCCAATCGAAAGAAAACCCGATTTTGTCTAATTGTTCGCGGTAACGCGCCAGGTTTATTTCGGTGGTAACCGCCGGGTGCGTGCCGGTTTGAATTGCATATTGTTCCGCAGGAAGTCCGTAAGCATCGTAACCCATGGGGTGCAAAACGTTAAAACCTTTCAAACGCTTGTAACGCGCGTAAATGTCGGAAGCTATATACCCAAGCGGGTGTCCGACGTGCAAACCTGCTCCCGAAGGATACGGAAACATATCGAGCACATAGTATTTTGGCTTCCGGGTATCTATTTCGGTTTTATACACTTTTTCGGCAGCCCATTGCTTTTGCCATTTTTTCTCAACTTCACTAAAATTGTATTCCATGAAAATTGTAAATTGTTTCAGATTAATCACTTAAGCTACTTCCTAAGGATTTGGAAGAAGAGTGCAAAGGTAGCTTTTTAAAAGGATTTGAGAAGGATAGGTTGCTAAGA
>CAIXAQ010000484.1 GCA_903917425.1 uncultured Bacteroidales bacterium | reverse complement strand
ATGGCGGTAGCAGGAAGACCGAATCCGAAGTTTCGGGGTAGCTGTTACAACTTTGTATTAGAATGAAAAAGATATGGACAAGTTAATTGTCATTCAATCTGATATTTGTAATGGAATAAGTATTATTATGGGTAACTTCCGGATTCTGACTTCCCGTAATTTTTTTTTACCTACTAAATTGTCTTTGAACCAAAAAAAATAACCCTTTTTCAGAATGCCCGAGCCTTATAATAACTGCCATTAAATGAGCAGATGATGAATCCGGAAAGATTTTCAATTCAGAATTCAGGCAAAAATCAGTGTAATTCTTATGCATTAAATCATTACTTTTGCAAACTTATTTTTGACCATTACTGAACTACATGATAAACATTACATTACCAGATAATTCCGTAAGGCAATACCCTGCCGGGACTACTGCCATGCAGGTTGCGCAAAGTATAAGCGAAGGCCTGGCGCGCAACGTATTAGCCGCCAAAGTTGACGGACAGGTATGGGACGCAACGCGCCCGATTTCCCAGGATGTGCGTTTGCAACTACTCACATGGAATGATCCGGAGGGAAAATCCGCCATGTGGCATTCGTCGGCACACCTTATGGCTGAAGCTATTGAATTGCTGTTTCCCGGTGTAAAATTCGGGATAGGTCCGGACATCGAAAACGGATTTTATTACGATATGGATTTTGGTGCTCATCAGGTTTCGCTGGATGATTTAAAGGGTATCGAGACAAAAATGCTCGAACTTGCGCGTCAGAAACAACAATACCTGCGCCGTTCCGTTTCAAAACCGGAGGCATTGGATTATTTCAATGCAAAAAATGATGAATACAAGGTTGAACTGATCACTGATTTACAGGACGGAGAAATTACTTTTTACGAAACCGGGAAATTTACCGACCTCTGTCGTGGTCCACATTTGCCTGATACTTCGCCTATCAAAGCGGTAAAACTGCTGAAAATTGCCGGTGCTTATTGGCGTGGCGATGAGAAACGCAAAATGCTTACCCGCATTTATGGTATCACATTTCCAAAACAAAAAGAACTGGAAGAATACCTGGTTCTATTGGAGGAAGCTAAAAAACGCGACCATCGTAAACTGGGTAAGGAACTCGAATTATTTACTTTCTCACCACGCGTTGGGCAAGGATTGCCTTTGTGGCTGCCAAAAGGAGCGCAGCTTCGCGAAAGGCTCGAAAATTTCCTGAAAGGTTTGCAGCGTAAAGCCGGCTATTTGCCTGTAATCACGCCCCATATAGGTAATGTTGAATTGTACAAAACCAGCGGGCACTTCCAGAAATACGGAAAAGATTCTTTTCAGCCTATCAATACACCTATCGAAGGCGAGCAGTTTCTTCTTAAACCTATGAATTGCCCCCATCATTGCGAGATTTATAACGCAAAACCACGTTCTTATAAAGATTTGCCAATCAGGTTTGCCGAATTCGGAACGGTTTACCGTTATGAGCAAAGTGGTGAGCTGCATGGACTTACCAGGGTTCGCGGGTTTACGCAGGATGATGCACATTTATTTTGCCGTCCCGACCAGCTAAAGGTTGAGTTTATGGCAGTAATTGATATTGTGCTTCATATTTTCAGGATTCTTGACTTTAAAGATTATACGGCCCAGATTTCATTGCGCGATCCTAATAATAAGGAAAAATATATCGGCAGCGACGAAAACTGGGAAAAGGCTGAAAGTGCCATCATCGAAGCTGCATCCGAAAAAGGGCTGAAAACCACCGTTGAACTCGGTGAGGCTGCTTTTTACGGTCCTAAACTCGACTTCATGGTTAAGGATGCGTTAGGCCGGAAGTGGCAATTGGGAACCATTCAGGTCGATTACAACCTTCCTGAACGTTTTGAATTGGAATACACCGGCAGCGACAATCAGAAATACCGCCCGGTAATGATACACCGTGCTCCTTTTGGATCGATGGAGCGTTTTGTAGCCGTTCTTTTGGAGCATACAGCCGGAAATTTCCCCTTATGGCTAACACCCGACCAGGTCAGCATTTTGCCAATCAGCGAGAAATACCTTGATTATTCAAAAAAAGTTGCACAAGTGCTGGATAATTCCGAAATTCGCGCCCTCGTTGATGAACGGAATGAAAAAACCGGCAAGAAAATACGGGATGCCGAATTGATGAAAATCCCCTACATGCTTATTGTAGGCGAAAAAGAAGAGGCAGACGGTACAGTTTCGGTACGTAAGCACGGGCAAGGTGATATGGGGACATTTACCCTGGAAAATTTTGTGGCTCACATTATTGAAGAGACTAAAAAGCAACTTGAATAAAACATTAAAAAAAGTAGTACTTTTAAAAAAGTAAATCACATTTATTAACCAACAGAAGGGAGTTATAACCATAGCAACAACTAACTACAGCAGCAGCAACAGCAGTAATCGTCAGGATCGCAGGTTTCCGCGCCGCGAAAAAGAAGAACTGCATAAGATTAATGACAAGATTAAATCGCCCGTTGTCAGGGTGGTTGGCGAAAACATTGAACCAGGCATCTATAATTTCAAAGAAGCCCTCCAGATGGCCGAAAATCTTGAACTTGACCTTGTTGAAATTTCCCCGACTGCTAATCCACCTGTATGCAGGATAGTGGATTACAAGAAATTTCTTTATGAACTAAAGAAAAAGCAGAAAGAGATAAAAGCAAAAACGGCTAAAGTTGTAGTGAAGGAAATCCGGATGGGTCCCCAGACGGATGAGCATGATTTCAATTTCAAACTGAAACATGCCCGTAGTTTCCTCCAGGAAGGCGCTAAGGTTAAAGTGGAAGTGTTTTTCCGCGGAAGATCCATTGTGTAT
>CAIXAQ010000483.1 GCA_903917425.1 uncultured Bacteroidales bacterium | reverse complement strand
CTAGTGCATGTTTTTAAGAGTGAGTTGGATTCTCTTGCGGGCTTTATCTATTTCGAGCACTTTAACCCTTACTTTTTGATTTAGCTTTACTACGGTGTTCGGATCTTTTACATATTTATCAGCCAACTGGCTCACATGTATCAATCCATCCTGGTGAACGCCAATATCGACAAAGGCCCCAAAATTAGTGATATTAGTGACCAAACCATCCAAAATCATTCCCGGTTTCAGGTCATCCATCGAGTTTACATTTTTATCAAACTCGAACAATTCGAATTTTTGGCGCGGATCACGCCCAGGTTTCGAGAGTTCGGCCAGAATATCAGTCAGAGTAGGCATTCCGACCTTCTCGGTAACAAATTCTTCCAGCTTTATTTGTTTTCGGAATTCTTCGTTTTGAATAAGGTCTACCACATTGCAGCCGGCTTTTTTTGCCATTTGCTCCACAATTTTATAGCTTTCGGGATGCACGGCACTAGCATCAAGGGGGTTTTCTGATTCCCGTATCCGCAAAAAACCTGCCGCCTGTTCAAACACCTTTTCCCCAAGGCGTGGAACATCTTTAAGCTGTTCCCTTGATGTAAACTTGCCTTTTTTATCGCGATATTCAACAATCTTAGCTGCGAGGACAGGGCCAACCCCAGAAACGTATGTAAGTAATTGCTTGCTCGCTGTATTCAGTTCCACACCTACTTTATTCACGCAGCTTTCAACAACCATTTCGAGGCTTTTTTGAAGCAATGCCTGATTTACATCATGTTGATATTGTCCCACACCGATGGCCTTCGGATCAATTTTAACAAGTTCGGAAAGCGGATCCATCAGGCGCCGGCCTATCGAAACTGAACCGCGCACGGTAACATCATATTCAGGGAATTCCTCGCGGGCTACTGCCGAAGCCGAATACACGGAAGCGCCGTTCTCATTTACCATCAGCGCTATTAATTCGGTGTCAAATGGAATGCGACGGACCAGATTTTCAGTTTCCCTTCCGGCAGTGCCGTTGCCAATAGCAATGGCTTCCACTTTATACGCTTTAACCAGGTTCTGAATCTTTCCAACGGATTGTTTTACTTCACTTTGCGGTGGATGAGGATAAATAGTTTCATTATGTAACAAACGACCTTGCCTGTCAAGGATCACGAGTTTACAACCACTTCGGAACCCGGGATCAATTGCCAGCACGATTTTCTGTCCCAGGGGCGGCAGCATCAGTAATTGCCGTAAATTTTCTGCAAAAACTCTAATGGCTTCCTTATCAGCTTTCTCCTTTGCCATTGTTCGGAATTCTGTTTCGATGGCAGGCTGCAGAAGTCGCTTATAAGCATCTTTTACAGCTTCTTCAACCAGGCGGGAAGATTCATTAGTTGATTTCACGAATAATTTATTTAACGATTCCCTGGCTTGTTCTGCATCCGGCTCGATACTTACTTTCAAAAACCCTTCATTTTCACCGCGAAACATTGCAAGTAAACGATGTGAAGGTGCTTTCATCAGGGATTCTTTCCAATCGTAATAGTTCTCAAATTTTATCCCTTCCAGTTCCTTGCCACGCACAGGCCTCGAAAAAATTTCACCTGAGCGTTCGAAATGATTCCTGGTACGTTGACGGCTTTGCAGGTTTTCATTCACCCACTCAGCAATAATATCCTGGGCACCCGAAATTGCTTCGCTTTCCGTTTTTACATCCAGTTCGCTGTTAATAAACTCTTTAGCTTTATTGAAGGGATCATTTTCTTTTTGTGCAAAAATTATTTTAGCAAGTGGTTCTAATCCTTTTTCCCGGGCGATCGAAGCTTTGGTACGGCGTTTCGGTTTGTATGGAAGGTATAAATCTTCCAGTTCGCTCATTACTGCAGCATCCAACAACAATTTCTCCAACTCTGGTGTTAGTTTTCCCTGCTCTTTGACAGATGCAATGATAGCCTCCCTGCGTTTTTCAAGCTCAATAATTTTGTCGTACCTTTCCCTTATGGCGGCAATCTGAACTTCATCGAGACTGCCAGTCATTTCCTTACGATAGCGGGCTATAAAGGGAACGGTGGCTCCTTCATTTAATAAAGTTATTGTATTCTGAACCTGAAAATCTCGAACGCCAAGTTCATTCGCAATCTGTATAATATATTTATTTTCCATTGTAAATTCCTTAAATTTTGGCAATACTGAGCGGAATAGGATGAGTTCTTCCGGCAAAAATAAGAAAAGCCGGGCTTAAGTCCGGCTTATTCCTCAATTTCTATAGCCTCTACCTGATCAGCGTAATCGTCCCCCATGTTTCCTGCGTCAGCCCTTTGTGCGATCCT
>CAIXAQ010000482.1 GCA_903917425.1 uncultured Bacteroidales bacterium | reverse complement strand
TTGTGGTCGAATCTACTTGTCCCAACTCATTGTATGAAGGATAATTAAATATATCCGTATAAAAATCCTGGTAGCTATGGCCTGCCAGAACATCTATCTTGCTCTTGGCACTGGGTATTTCTTTTGCATAGAACAAGGCTACATCGGTCAATGTATTGCTCTTGCCTTGTTTATAATGCGAATAGATACCTTTCTTGGGATTGACACTTGCCATGGTTGAAGGCCTGTTATCATCGCCTTCGCCGGTCATTTTGTCGAGACCCAGGTTGAGCAGAACATGCAGATCGGGGAAGAAATGCAGTTTGTAATCCAATTGCACATTCCCGATAATCCTGTTCACATTTGAAGTATTATCTCTTTGCTCAAGTAATCCCAATGGGTTTGGAGCAGAAGCCGGTCCATTGGTATTTATAGGTTTTCCACCATTCAGCCATTCCCAATAGCCGCCGTATGCCGTATTAGCAGCGTTCATAACCGGCTGGGTGGGGTCGAAAGTGACGGCTCCGCCGATTGCTCCGCCTTCGTCAGCAAAGCGGTTCTTAGTCATAGTGTACTTCAAATTCACATTCACTGACAAATGATCATCAAAGAATTTTGGCGAAACGTTCAACGAACCTGCAAAACGGTCGAAACTATTTGTTTTTAAAATACCATTCTGCTTAAGGTACCCAGCCGAGGCACGGAACGGGATGTTCATGATACTTCCGCTTGCGCTCAGGTTGTTATCCCAGCTTATGGCTGTCTGATAAATTTGTTTCTGCCAATCGGTATTTTCTGTGCCTAATAGTTTTTTGTAGGTGTCGATGCCTGTTGCGGCTGCATCGGCGTTAATATAACTCCTGATTTGATCGCCGTTCATCACATCAACATATTTAGCAACCTGGCTTATTGAAGGTTGTGTGTTGAAGTTAAATTTAACGGCTCCTGCTGCCCCTTTTTTGGTAGTGATAATAAGTACACCGTTCGATGCCCTCGAACCATAAAGCGCAGTTGCCGAAGCATCTTTAAGTACACTTATTGATTCGATGTCATTTGGGTTAATTGTGTTCAACACGTTGGCAGAGCCGGCGAGACCATTGCCTTCAACAGGTACTCCGTCGATAACAATTAATGGGTCATTGCTGGCATTTAACGAAGCTCCGCCACGAATACGTATGGTACTTCCACCGCCGGCAGCCCCGCCGCTCGAGGTAATCTGCAGCCCGGTTACTTTACCCATAAGGAGTTGTTCGGAAGAAGCGACATTCCCCTTTTGAAATTCTTTGGCTGTTACCGACGTTACAGTACCGGTAAGGTCCGATTTTTTCTTTGTACCATAAGCCACTACTACAATCTGATCAAGCATGGTTGATGCTTGTTGCAAAGAAACGTTAAGTGTACTCTGGTTTGTGACAGCAACTTCCTGTGGATTGTACCCTATAAAAGAGAAGGACAGGACAGCCCCTGACTTCACTTTGAGTGTGTACTTCCCATCCAGGTCAGTAAGCACGCCTGTTGTGGTACCTTTTACCTGTACCGTTGCACCGGGTAGCGAACTGCCATCTTTAGCATCTGTAACTTTTCCTGAAATCTGAATTTCCTGTGCAAATGCCTGGAAGGCAAAAGTCAGGGAAATAAACAGTAGCAGGATCCTGAAAGAGATTAAATTTTTCTTCATAGATCTGACTTTCATGTGATTAAACAATTGGTTTATAATTAGTTGAGTTGATGAATCTGAAAAATGAAATGGTTAAAGAAAATAGTTTCAGTCCCATTTATAATCATAGTATGTTTTTATTGTAAAACTTTAAAGCAAGTTAACACCAGCTAAAATTAAGAAACATCTCTACTGCCTTTTTTGCGAAAAAATCAGGACAGGTGGCTAGTATTTTTACGCAAAGCTATAAAAAGAATTTTACGAATTTACGCATCATTTAGCCTTTTTTTACTCATTGTGGAAAATAATTGTCGAATCCGTTTTCGAATTCGTTTGCAAAAGCCACACATAGTAAATATGCTCAATTAAAGAAGTGTTTTATTAAAAAATAATTTGTATAAATTAATGATTACCAGTATTCTATATAGTCAAATTCATAAAAAACATAAGATTTGCCAAATCAATTATACAGAATGCAAGTTTTGCTTTTTTTAAATTTTCAGCCGGGCAATCAGAAAAATCATCCATTTTTTTACTTTTTATTCTCATCGGTTATTCCAAAAAGTTCATATTTATTAGGTTTATAATTTTTCGGGCAATTTTTTTCGGTAAGGAATTTAAAAAATGGTTCTACCACAAATTGAGCGGAATTGGTTTTAGATGGCCAGAAGACCGAAACCAAAAGACTGAAGAAAGTGCTAATTTGAGATTTATTCCCACTATTGAGACGCGATTTGAAGAAAGGCAATTGACCAGAAAACCCCACTTTCAAAGAATAAAAGAAGTTGTCAAGAGAACTTCTGACTTCCGTCTTCTGACTTCCGTCATTTT
>CAIXAQ010000481.1 GCA_903917425.1 uncultured Bacteroidales bacterium | reverse complement strand
TAAATTCCCCGCCACTTGTGGCGAATGAAAATAAATTCAACATGTATACCTCATCCGCTTGCGGCGAGGTAGTTGATTTTAAGGAGCTTCTTTTAAAAAGCTTCTTCTCCTCTAAGTAAAAATCTGCAGGAGTCAGGTTGTTTCTTCATTTTTAGCGCGTGTTTTCAGGGACATTTTGAGGAATATAAAACCCACTGCCCCTGCAATAAACGAAGCGACAAGTATTGCGATTTTTGAATTATTAATCTGGTCGGCTTCGTTGAAAGCAAGGAGTGTGATAAAGATTGACATGGTAAACCCAATTCCGCCCAATAATCCTGCTCCTGCAATATTTTTCCATTTCAGGTCTTTTGGCAATACACAAAATCCCAAGCCGACGCCAATGAAGGAAAAAAGCCAGATGCCCAGTGGTTTCCCGATCACGAGTCCTGCTATAATGCCCAAACTGCTAGCTTCTAATAAACCACTTTGCCAATTGCTGCCAATGACAATGCAGGTGTTGGCAATGGCAAACAGAGGCAGAATAAAAAATGCAACCGGTTTGTGCAGGAAGTGCTGCAGAATGTAGGAAGGTGATTTTTCTCCGCCATCGCCAAAAGGAATGGCGAAAGCTAACAGCACACCAGTTATGGTGGCATGTACTCCGGAATGTAGCATAAAATACCACATAAACGCTCCACCAATTAAATATGGGATCAGGTTGTGAACTTTTAACCGGTTTAAAATGAGCAGAACGCCGAAAATTCCTAATGCAATAAACAAATTAGTAAACGCTAACGCTGTGGTGTAAAAAATGGCTATTACAATTATGGCCCCAAGGTCGTCCATTACTGCAAGGGCTGTGAGGAAAACCTTTAGTGAGCCCGGAACACGATTGCCCAAAAGAGATAAAATGCCAATAGCAAAAGCAATATCGGTCGCCATCGGGATGCCTGCACCTGATTGTGTAGTTGTTCCGAAGTTGAAAAGCAGAAATATGCCGGCAGGAAGCAACATGCCACCCAGCGCTCCAAAGATAGGCAAAGCCGCATTTTTTAGGTCGGAAAGCTCTCCCTGGTATATTTCCCGTTCCAATTCCAGGCCAATCAGTAAAAAGAAAATAGTCATCAGCCCGTCATTAATCCAATGAACTATGCTGTGCCCGCCCAGGTCTATATGCCAAAAGTTTATGTAGCCTGTCTGTACAGAAGAGTTTGAAAGTCCAAGTGAAAGAAAGGTCACGAAAACTAAAATCAGCCCGCCAGCTTTTTCGCTGTTAAAAAAATCTATAAAGAGTTTGGTTAATTTCATTCTTTTGTCCCAGGATTATTGTAATTGCCAATATTGAAGGTTAATACAGGATCTTTCCATCTTTCAGGAATTCATGCCGGTGCATTTCCAGGAATTCAAGCAAGTCTTTTTTGATTTCTGAATTGGTGGCATTCTCGGCTGTTTTTAATTCGTCAACCAGGCTATACTCGAAGGCGTTCGCGCCTGATGCATTCCAGTCATTCTGCAGTTCCTTGTTCGAATGAAGTCCCGCGTTTAACTGAAAGCGGTCGGAATTGTAACCCCTGTCGAGGTCTGTGCTGGCTTGCAGATATATTTTGTTGTTTATCAAATTTTTAACCTGAAAAATTCCTGCCCTGAGTTTTATCAGTTTATAGGCGTTTTTATTCTCCTTTTTTGTACTCAAAATTTTTCAGATTATCGGTGATTAGTGTGTTATCTTTTAATTTGATGTTTTTCTGGCATAATATTCGTTAAGGAATTAAAAACATTAAACACAGAACACAAAATGTAAAAGTATTGCAAGCCCCTAACTTTTTCATTTTTAATTCAATGTTATGCGTTTTGCGT
>CAIXAQ010000480.1 GCA_903917425.1 uncultured Bacteroidales bacterium | reverse complement strand
CCCTAACCTGGACAAGCCAGAACCAAAAAGGGAAGATAATTCGAACAGCAAAGTTCGAACAGCAAAGATCAAAAAGAGCTGATACTAAATGAGCTATTTTTAGAATTACACTGTTACCTGTTTTAAGGTTCTCATTTATCTTTATAAGTATTTGATTAATTTTTAGACTCTCATATGCTGTTGTTTTCTTCAAGATTTGCTTGACCGTAGTCACCAATACTGTAATAGTTATTCTCTTCATCCTCGCTTCCAATTTCTTCCATTTTATCATCCAGTTCGGAACCCGGAACATCCAGTTCATAGCCCGAAATATCTTCATTAAAGTTTTTTATTCTGTTTAATTTAATGTTGCTGTTGTGTTCTTTGGTTTTCGAAATGTCTTCCGGATCTAAATCCTTCATTTCGTGATAACTACTGTAAATATCCTCTTGTACCGGATAAGCCGGATAGCCTGGGAAATTGTTCTTCAATACAAGGGCCAACATTTTTACCTTTGAAAATTCTATTTCAGAATTATTTTTCAAATTTTTCATCGTTCTACTTTTTAACTCAATTTCGATTTAGATGGAATAATGACAAGCGGTATTGAAATGGTATGGGCTACTTTTTCGGTAACACTTCCTAAAACGGTGGTTTCAAGGCTGTTATTGCTATGCGATCCCATAACTGCCATGTCAATACCATTGTTGAGGACATAGGTCAGAATTGATTTGCTGTGATCGCCTTCGATAACAACAGTCTCGATGTCTTTATCGCCCAGGTGCAACTTTGTTTTATCCAGGAATTTCTGTGTCGCGATTTTCTGTTTTTCAGCCGTAGCCATATGTGAGTTAAAAGTGTCTGTTTCATTGCCTGAGCCCACAATGGGCTGAAACTCTTTCAGAGTATACTGATGGACCTTATTGGATATTACATTTATCAGCACAACATCAGCATTCATTGTTTTTGCAATGGCAAAACCTGCTTCCGCAACTTTTTTCGATGACTCGTCGTTTTTGAGGGCAATCATCACTTTTTTCCTGGTATTAGGTTTCATCGTTTTCGTGTTTTTTATCTCTGTTTATGTGCTAAAAGTTTGATGTAAAGGTACTCTGCAGCTTATTTGTGTGAATTACACAATTTTAAAATTATGTTACATTATTCACACATTCCGATTTTAACACCAACCCGACCTGTGAATAATGTAAGTAATATCCAAAAATATGTAACAGTTAACAGAGTCAGTGATAAGACCTTTGCACAATCAAATTTAGTATTGACCAGACTGCTTACCGGAATAGAAAGTTGCTATCAATTTAAAGGTAATACGAATATAATGAAAAGCAATCTGGCAAGTAAATGTCTTATTATCAATGCTTAACCAAATCTATTAAAAACAATTTTATGAAAAAGTTTAAATTGAGTATGATCATGGTAGCTTGTGCAACCTTACTCTTTGCAGGATGTTCATCATTAAACAAAACACAGAAAGGCGGAGCCGTTGGCGTAGTTGCCGGGGGTGCAATGGGAGCTGTAATCGGCAAGGCTTCAGGTAATACAGCCCTTGGCGCCATTATCGGAGCAACTGTAGGGGGTGCTACCGGTGCTGTTATCGGGCACCAGATGGACAAACAAGCCGAGGAAATTAAGAAAACCGTTCCTGATGCAAAGGTCGAACGTGTGGGTGAAGGCATTGTTGTTGAATTCAGCAGTGCTGTTTTGTTCGGTTTCGACAAATCAAATTTGTCGGCAGATGCAAAAACCAGCCTGGATAAACTGGTAACCGTTGTCAATACATACCCTGATACGGACATTGAAGTGCAGGGACACACTGACAGTAAAGGAACCGAAGCTTACAACAACAAACTTTCAGTAAGCCGGGCTGCCGCAGTTTCCGATTATCTGCGTAACAGCGGAATATCAACCAACCGTATCTCTATAAAAGGATTTGGCGAAAGTGCTCCAAAATACAATAATGCCACTGCTGATGGCCAGTCGCAAAACCGCAGGGTTGAGTTTCTTATCACAGCAAACGAAAAAATGAAAGCCGATGCTGAAAAAGTAGCCGTGAAATAAATTTATTCATAACCCAATAAATTATAAAAAAATGAAAACAAAACTGATTTCAACAGCAATAATACTCATGCTTTCAGCTTCCATGGCAATGGCACAGGGCACAGCTGATGCAAAAACATCTTTTGGTATTCTGGGAGGCGTAAATTTCCAGAATCTGACCGGAACAGATGCCGGCGGCGATAAACTTACAAATGATATGGTCCTGGGTTATCACGCCGGGGTAAACATCCAGATTCCAATTGTACCTCAATTCTATTTCCAGCCCGGATTGCTGTTTTCGACCAAAGGGGCAAAAAACACCTATAGTTCAGTTACAAGTACCACAAAGCTATCGTATATCGAAATGCCTTTGAACCTTGTTTACAAAGGCTTGCTGGGCAATGGATATTTCATGCTGGGATTTGGCCCCTACGTGGGTTATGGTGCCGGCGGCAAGGTAACTACCGAAGGTGGCGACGTAGCCCTGAAAACAGATGTAGAATTTAAAAATGTGGTCGAAGTTGGCGACCCTCTTCTTGTTACTTATTATAAAGCATTTGATATAGGTGGAAATATTTTTGCCGGTTATGAACTGTCGAACGGTATTTTCGCTCAGTTCAACACCCAACTCGGTATGGTAAAAATTAATCCGGAAGACAAACGAATAACCAATGACGGATCATCGGTAAAAAACACAGGGTTTGGACTTTCGCTTGGATACCGGTTTTAACAACCACTTGTAAATGAGCAGTATAGACCGTTTCTGTAAATCGAAAACAGTCTTTAAAATGGACAATAGTTCAGAATGGACAGGATTTAGATTATATGATATTACAGGCAAATCAATTCAGACTTCCGACATAGTACCTTCAGTTTTTATAAATTTCATCTTTGCAAATACACATAATTATGAATGAGAAAAAACATGGCCATTACGAATCGCCCAATTTAGGTAAGCTACAGGCTGTTGAAATCGATCGTAAGACAACCATTTTTATTGCCCTGGATGCTGATCCCGTGGAAGCTAAACAACGTTATTTATTCAGGAATGAACCTAAAGCAGCAAATCCTTCTTTCTGATTTACTTTTGGTGTAAGATGGTTATTTGTTGTTGTTGCGAAATTAAAACATCGGAATCCTGTTCCTGCCTCTGCTTAGGCATTCCTGCAAGAATCCGGGATTAGATGCGGCTTTTTTTGAGAAACAATGAATCGAACAGAAGCGAAGAGTTCCGTTTATTAAACGGAGCTCTTTTTTGTTGTGCCAGCTTTAGACAGCTAAGATCTGTATTGTTGTATTGCTGAATTATCCTGACATACAGCATTTTAAAAAAGACGGGAATGTTAAGCATATTGCAGATAATGAAATGATTGCATCCTATTAGCGGATAGTTGAATCGGCAACATGAAAACAAAAAAGTGCTGCCCGAAGAACAGCACTCCTTAACCATAATTGTATATTTTGACGCCGGAAGGCAGATAAATAGCAATTTTAATCACGCCGGAAACCGGCTGAAAATTACATCCTGTCCATATACCAGTTTAAAGTCTTTTCTATTTTGCGGGTGTGAAAAATGGTACTCATCGATTGTTTTAACCGTAAAAAAGCTGTTTCACTTTTTACTACATAATCCGAAGCTTTGTGGAGCATGCAGTCGATAGCTACTTCAATTTTATCCTGCGAAGAGAGCATGATAACCGGAATATCAGGATTGAATGCTTTAATTTTATCCAGTGTAAATATACCGTTCATGGCTGTTTTATCAATGCCATCGAGGTGGTAATCCAGGATAATCACATCCGGGTCATGCGACAGGCCGGCAATGCAAAGTTCACCTGTAGCATAGGTTTCGATTGTAAAATCGGCCTGCTCCATCAATTCAATTTCCAGCAGTTTCAAATACAAGGCATCATCGTCTACCAGGAAAATCTTTATCTTTTTCTCGTTACTCATCAGTTCGAATTTTTTATTAATGTGTATTCAGCTTCCAATTCTGCACATGCCTGTGTACAAACGGTATCAATTTGGATAACAAGCTCAGATATCCCATCGGATTGCTGTTGGTTTTTTGCAAAGTCCTGCACTTTTCGGGCCATATTTTCATAATCTGGATTTATTCCCATTATGGCAAACGAAGGAATAATCTTATGTACCGATGCATATAACGAAGCCCAGTCTTTTTCCTTCCAGCTCTTTCTCATCAAGCTGATCAAGGGTGGAGTTTGTTCGAGGTAAAGCGAAATCATCTCCATCATCAATACCGGGTTCGCTTTTGTTCGTGTAATAAGGTAATGCAGATCGGTGTATTTCAGCACTTTAAATTCAGCTGGTTGCGCCTCATTGCCTTTTTTTTCATCGTTTCCGGAATTCCCAATAATAAGCAGGGTTCTTTTAAATTCGCTTACAATTTTACTGTACAGTAATTTTTCGTCAACGGGCTTGGCGATATAATCGTTCATTCCGACCGCCTTGCATTTTACAAGGTCAACCGTAGTTACATCGGCAGTTAAAGCTATAATTGGAATGCTTGATTTCATTTCGTTACGGATGTAATCGGTAGCTTCGAAACCATTCATTACAGGCATCTGCAGATCCATTAAAATAACGTCGTAATGGTTGGATTGCAGTTTTTCGATCGCTATTTTACCGTTAGCGGCAATCTCGCAATGAAATCCAAATTCGTCCAAAAGTGTCCGCATCAGTAGCTGATTGAGGGCAATATCTTCAACTACTAAAACTCTTATGTTATTGATTTCGGAATCCAAATCCATTAGTGTATCATCAAGGGCGGCATCAGCCTTGGTTTTCAGAAAATCCAGGACAAAACCGAAGGTTGAGCCTTCGTTAAGTTTGCTTTCTAAAGTAATGGTGCCATCCTGTGCTTCGACCAATTGCTTTACAATGGCAAGGCCTAATCCCGTACCGCCGTATAACCTTGAAGTGCCACTGGATGCCTGCTGAAAGTTATCAAATATTTTTTCCGTTTTATTTGGCGCAATCCCGATGCCTGTATCCTTTACAGCAAATTCGATGGTTGCTTTTAAATCATCTTCTTTCAATAAACGAACACTTACTGTGATTTTACCTTTGTTGGTAAACTTGACAGCATTACTTACCAGGTTTAGTATAATCTGGTGCAGGCGCACCGGGTCGCCAAGCAGTACATCAGGAATGGCGGTGTCGTATTCTTTAAAAAGTTCCAGGTTTTTTTCATGAATTTTCGGTTCAAACAAATGTAGCATGGCCGAAACGGACACGGCCATTTTAAAGGGTGTTCGTTCAAATACCATTTTCCCGGCATCTACCTTTGCAAGGTCGAGAATATCGTTAATAAGCACGATTAATGCGTCGCCGCTCAGTTTAATGGCATGAAGGTATTCTTTCTGTTTTGTCGATGTATCAGTTTTGAGCAGCACTTTCGTAAAGCCGATAATCGCATTCATTGGTGTACGGATTTCGTGGCTCATATTTGAGAGAAACTGCTGCTTTGCTTTTACGGCGGTTTCGGCAATCAGCGTAGCGCTTTCGGCTTTAATTTTTGCTTCTTCAGCTATTCCTACCGCCAGTTCGGCAAATACAATGGCTTCGTTTAATTCGGTTGCAATTCGTTTCTGTTCGGTTATATCTCGGGCAACTATTACTACGCCCAATACATTTCCTTTATCATCTCTATAAACGGATCCATTGCAAAGCACATCGATCTTTACACCATCAGTAATAGTTAAAGGAAAATCGGCGATAAAGCCTTTGGCAAAAACCTCTTTATATGCTTCGCGTGCTTTGTCAGGGTTCGAAAAATAAGTAAAAAAATCGGAACCGATTATTTTCTTGCGCGGTACGCCCGTAGCTCTTACTGTTGCTTCATTCAGATCGGTAATTTTACCTTCGTTGTTAATGGTAAAAAGAGGATCCCTGCTTGCTTCGATAAGGCTGAGCGAGTATTGGGAAGCCAATTTCAACGAATCAGTCATTGCCTCAAGTTCAAAATTGGCAATTTCCTGTTTTTCTTTTTCCTTGATTTGATAGAGCAGTTCTTTGTCGGCCAGGATTAACTCAGCAGCACGTTTTCCTTTTTCCTCTCCCTGGAAGATACGTTCTTCGTTGGCAATGATCAACTCGGCTGCACGTTTTTCTTTTTCATCGTTTTGAAAAATAAGTTCTTTGTTGGCGATGATCAGCTCGGCTGCCCTTTTTTCTTTTTCGTCGTTCTGAAATGCAAGTTCAATATTGGCAATGCTTAATTCCTGTGCCCGTTTTTCTTTTTCATCGTTCTGATAGGCAAGTTCCTTGTTTGCATTTTGAAGCCCCAAAGCCCATTTTTGTTCAGCAATATCGCGGGCAACAATTACAACCCCCAGCACATTTGCGGCAGCATCCTTGTAAACCGAACCATTGAATGAAACATCGGTAAGATTGCCGTTCCTATGGCGAAGTGTAAGTGGTTTATCGGCAACAGATCCTTTTGCAAACACTTCCTTGTAAACTTCACGCGCTTTATCGGAGTCAGTAAAATAAGTGAAGAAGTCGGTGCCATTCAGTTCCTCCCGCGTAAACCCGGTAATATTGGCTGTGGCTTCGTTCATGTCGGTGATCTTGCCATCGGTATTTAGGGTAATTAAAGGATCGAGGCTTGCTTCGAGAAGACTGAGCGAATAATTGGAAAGCAATTGCTGTGAAGCGGTGTGTGCTTCTAATTCAATATTTCTGATTCTTTGATTTTTGATGATAATAAACACAAGTATAAAGATGAAAATAATGAAAATCAGCAGCATCATTAGTATCAACTGAGAATAATCACTGCTTCTGTCACTTTCTAATCTTCTTTGCTGAAGCACATTAAACTCTTCTGCATTTATAGCAGCAATTATGCTCCTTACCTTGTCAGTTTGAATTTTCCCTTCCTCAATTGTTTGAATTTTCCCTGACTGACTAAATCCATTCTGCGTCTGTTTTGCAATTGCATACTTTGTATAAGCCAATCTTTTTTCGACTGCAACTTTTAACGAGTATACCCGAACCCGTTGGCTAGGATTATCAAAAATGTAACTGGCCAAATCTGCCAAATGGGAGTTTATCGTTTGAGACCCTTCGTTATATGACTCCAGAAAAATCGGATTTCCTGAAAGCAAAAAACCCCTCAAGCCTGTTTCAATGTTAAGTATATCCAACAGAACAGTATTGCTCTTTCGCAGTGCTTCCTGCGTGTGCACAACCAGTTCGCTGTTTAATTTTACTTTTTTGGTATTATAATAAAAGCTTACCACTACCGAAACCAGTATAATGGCAGCAAGGAAAAGGAAGAGTGTTGTTTTTTTTTCTGCCAGGAATTTCATGTTGTGAGAGTTAATTGAGATGTTTTGTTGAGTTGGGTGAGGGGTTTCAGTGTTTCAGAGTTTCAGGGTTTCAGGGTTTCAGAATCCAGAATCCAGATTCCAGTTTCAATTCCCAATGTCTTCAATCGGGCTGCGCCTCTTGTCCTTCAGTTGTTTGAAGTGAGAAGGCGATAGTCCTGTGACTTTTTTAAATTGATTGGATAAATGAGCAACGCTGCTGTAATGCATCATCCAGGCAATTTCGGTAAGGTTCACTTCATCATAAATAATCAGCTCCTTTACCCTTTCTATTTTATGCGAAATGATGAATTTCTCGATGGTGGTTCCTTCCACATCCGAAAATAAGTTAGCCATATAGGTATAATCGTGGTTCAACTTTTGGCTTAAATAATCCGAAAAGTTAACTTTTGGTTGTTCATCCGTGTAATGAACCATCTCGACAATCACAGCTTTTATTTTTTCGATCAGAACGGCTTTTTTGTCGTCCATCAGTTCAAGACCCGATTGGAGTAAGGCTTCCCTTATCATGTTGCGCTGCTCAGGGGTGATATCCTCCATGATATCCGCTTCGCCCATATCAACAATGAAATGAAGGCCCAGTTTTCTCAGCTCATCTTTCACCAGCATTTTGCAGCGGTTGCTGACCATGTATTTGATGTATATCTTCAATGGGGCCGGGGGTTAAGAGTTTGGTGTTAGGAGTTTTGAGTGACAGGGTGAAGGGTGACAGGGTGAGGGGTGATGGGGCGATGGGGTGATGGGGCGAATGTTTTTAGTTCAAATTCTACATGCTCAAGGTTTTAACGATTAACATTTTCCATTAACTATTTTCCATTAACTATTTTCCATTAACTATTTTCCATTAACTATCCCCCTCCCCTTTCACTCCAATAACCCATTGCTAATGCGAATTATACGTCTGCCAGAAAATGATTCCGCCAATGCCCATTATTGCAATACCGGAAACAGGAGATAAGGTAAAGTGGAGAGGTTTGTTGCTGGTGATTTCAGTTTTATCCTGATCAATCACGTTCCTGCTTGCGAAATATTTTACAGCAGAATAAATAGTTATCCCTAATCCAAGCAGGATAATGGTACCGCCAATTTTTCTCATTTTTCAACGATTAGTATTTGTTTGAATTGTAGGACAAATTCAAACGCGTCGAAAGTGCGGGAATCAGCGCGTCCCAGGGTAAGCTTTACGCTTAAAAAGGGGAGAAAGTATAGTTTGAAATCAGAACTTCTGGCTATTGCTTTCTCACCTAATTTGTGGAAAATTCTTGTATAAAGGTAATACAAAAACTCACGCAATTACGTTATTGTTCCAGTATTTTAAACAATTCTTTCAGATCGGGCGAAAGAATAATTTCTGTACGACGGTTTGCGGCGCGGCCTTCGGGAGTATCATTGCCTTTTACAGGATGAAGATCACTTCTGCCGGATGCAGTGATACGGTTCGAATCAAAGCCATACTCGGTTGTGAGAATACGTACAATTGAGGTTGCCCTGGCTGTGCTCAGATCCCAGTTATCTTTAAAATGGCTGGTCTTAATCGGAACATTATCCGTGTGGCCTTCGATCATTACAGTAATATCTTTGGTATTGTTCATCACCTGCGAAAGGGTTTTCAGTGCTTCTTTTCCTTTAGGGTCAACCACATCGCTTCCCGATTTGAACAGTAGTTTCTCCTGGAGCGAAACGTAAACATTCCCGTCCTTGATATAAACCGTTAATTCGTCCGAGGTATAATTGAGCAACGCATCGGCAATCGAATTTTTAAGCTTATTCATCACATCTTTCTGCGATTGGATCAGATTCTGGAGAGTTTTCAAGCGCAATGCCTGTTCGGCAATAGTCATTTTCGATTCGGAGGTAAGAGCTTTCAAATCATTCTGCGACTGTGCATTTTCGCTTTGCAGGGCTGATTTTTCGTTAGCCAGGTTTTTCACCCGAACGTTGCAACTGTTAAGCTGGTCGTGGGTATCAGCACTGTCTTTTTGAAGCTGGCTTACCCTGGAGCGCGATTCCACCAGTTTTTTGCTGGGGCCGCATGATGTAAAAAGCAAACCCAAAAGTAAAGTTGAGATTGCAAGTAAGTGGAATGTGTTTTTCATTTCGGTCTTTTTTTAATTGAATTATTGCAGTACAAAGTTGGGCCGAATACAAGCGGAAAGTGTTACAAAACTTTTCTATTTTATTACATAATTCACACATTTACACGGTTTTTTTACTGCAAACAGGTTAATTTTCGCATTCATGAAGTCCCAAATTTCAAAATTCAAGCCCCAAATTCCAGGAAGTACAGTAGAGCAAGCCTTGGGCTTTGGAATTTGGGTCTTGGGACTTTTTTTTAATCATATTTTTATCCAGGTCTGAATATAATACCGGGCAGGTGCTTTTTTTCTTATTCTATGTGTTCTATTGTGTCTATTGTGGTTCAAAAAATTTTCGTCAGGTTTATTTTATGAAAGCAGAATTAGCATATAAAACAAAAAACCTGAAAGCTAAAAATAGCCATCAGGTTTAAACACAGGTAATAAGGCAATTATGAATGGAGTCGTTTATCAATGTCCCTGTATTTTTGGATGGTTAAGCGTGCCATGAGTTAGCTTAGTGTTGATTCTGCTCCCTGGTTAAGATTAGCATGAGTTTCCTCTAACCCATCGTAACAACCGCCGGTAATGGGATTGTAAACAACCTGGTGCAAACGGTTATTTCCCAAAAACCAGTTGAATGCAATTTTCATTTTCAGGCGATATTCCGAGTCATGTATTTCGTCGTAAAACCTGCTCAATGTCATTATTGTGTATGCCACATCAATCGGCTGTTCGCCAAATTTTCCTGCCACCGAACCTTTTTGCAGCCAATCACGGTTGGATATTACTTCGATACCTTTTTCGTTAAAGACCCTTGAAAGAAGAAAGCCGAACGAAACAAGTGCGATATTTTTATATTCGGTATTTCCTGTCACCTTCCAGGCATAAAGCAATGCTTCGGGAATTATGCTGTTTGCGTAGGTGAGATATCCTTCGAACCATTCCCAGTTTTTAACCGATTCGTGTTTATACATCTGAACAAGGCGATTGGCAAAAGTTTCAATAAGGAAAAGATTTTCAAATGACTTGTTATTTTCCTGAATATGACATAAACCTTTTATTGCAAAAGCCATTGCCCGTGTCGAATACACTTTTTCAAGGTTGACCCTGACTTTTTCGATGATGGATTCAGCCTTTTTAATAATATCGGTTGGTAACAGAACCGACAACGAAACTAAATATCCCAATGCCCATATGGCCCTTCCGTTCGAATCCTCTAAATTAACATCCTGATTCTGATCGGTGAACTTGTTGTTTTTATCCAGGTAATTTAACAAGGTGCCCTCATGCTGTAAACAATGTTCAATGAAATTGAGATACCGGCGTATATATTCCACATCTGTATTTTCGTGCGATATTTTGTAATGCATACACATGGTAATCAGGGCGCGGGCATTATCGTCGAGTGTATAACCCGAGTCAATATCAGGCAGGTTTATTTTCGAAAACTGTATCATGCCAACATCGGTTGTCATTGCTTTCAGGTGATCCAGCTTGATTTCAGGGTTGTTATACCGGATTTTAATTCCTGTGCCGGCAAGTTCTCTGAAAAGCATTGCATGGGCAACTGCCGAGTTTTCCCATGCCGTTGATACAATTTTCTGCAAAGTATTTAATGCCATTTCCTTTCTTAACGTGTTGTTATCGAGTAAGATCAAAACACCTTCAGCCAGCATTTGCGAGTTGCGGAAATCAAAAATAATTCCGGTATCTGTTGTCAAAACCTCCCTGGCATGCGGAATAGGGGTTGAAATGATCGGGCAGGCGCAACTCATTGCATAGGCAAACGTGCCGCTTACAGCCTGGTTAGGATCGTTGGTCGAAAATACATAAATATCGGTAAACTGAAGGTATTCGAGTAATTCGGACAGGGCTAAATATTTGTTCACAAAACGCACATGATCCTGCAGGCCAAGTTCCTGCACTTTTTGCTCGAGCATCGCACGGTATTTTTCGCCTTCCTGTTTCACTACTTCGGGATGTGTTTTTCCAAGTACGAGGAACATGGCTTCCGGGTGTGTTTTTATAATGGCGGGTAAAGCGTCCAGTGTGGTTTCAATACTTTTTCCTGAACTTAACAAACCGAATGTACTAAGGATTTTACGGCCGGCAAATCCATATTTTTCCTTCAGCAACTTCTCACTCAAATGTTTAACCAAATGGGTTCCATGAGCAATGACTGATATTTTTTGTATTGGAACTTCATATTCATTGCTCAAAATATCGGCAGACGTATTCGTCATTACCACAATAGATTCGCAAATGGCAGCAATTGCCCTGATTTTTGATCTTAATATTTCATCCGGATTTGGAAGCACTGTATGGAAAACAATTACAACGGGTTTCGCCAGCTCATATATAAATTGGAGGAATGCTGGTTCCTGCTTATGGTAGAAGCCGAATTCGTGCTGAATAAGGACAATTTTAATATCTCTGTCGTTGTTTATTTTTTTTGCAAGTATTTTATATTCTTCAACTTCGGATGTTTTAAGAATGTATTTTACTTCTTCGGGGTATGTATAATCGGTCGCATCAGCCTCCAGGGCACAGACTTTCAGGGATAATGATTTATTGAATTTATTGTTCAATGCTTTTATCAGATCCTGGGAGTAAGTTGCAATGCCACATTCTCTGGGAGGATAAGAACTGAGTACCAATACTTCAGGAAGTTTGTTCATCGGACTCTTGGCGGAAGAGAGCATCCCCCGTCTTGCTGTTGTGCGTGGATAAACGGTAGAGTGTACATTGTGAAAACTTTGTTGATGATGTGTTAATT
>CAIXAQ010000479.1 GCA_903917425.1 uncultured Bacteroidales bacterium | reverse complement strand
CTTGCCAATATGAGCCACGAAATCCGTACGCCCATGAACGGCATTTTGGGATTTTCCGAGCTGCTTAAAACACCAGGTCTTACCGGCGATGAACAGCAAGAGTATATCAGGATAATTCAAAAAAGCGGAGCACGGATGCTAAATATCATCAACGACATTGTTGACATCTCGAAAATAGAAGCCGGCCTGATCAAACTGCAGATAACGGAGTCGAATATAAATGAACAAGTCGAATTCATCTATACTTTCTTCAAACCCGAGGCGGAAGCAAAAGGGATGGAAATTTCGTTTAACATCTCCTTGACGGCAAAAGAAGCCACCATCATCACCGACCGCGAAAAGTTATATGCCATCCTTACCAACCTGGTGAAAAATGCCATTAAATACACTGAAAAAGGTGAAATAGTAATTGGTTACTATAAAAAGGATAAACACCTTGAATTCTACGTAAAAGATACTGGAATTGGGATTGCAAAAGACAGGCAGGAGGCCATTTTCGAGCGTTTTATCCAGGCTGATATTTCCGATAAGATGGCCCGGCAGGGCGCAGGATTAGGTTTGTCAATCTCAAAAGCTTATGTGGAGATGCTTGGCGGCAAAATTTGGGTTGAAAGTGAAGAAGGTTTTGGCTCAACATTTTATTTCAACTTACCTTATAATACTGGATCACAACAAAATAATAAAATTATAAATGCCGGGTCGGAAACCTCTGCCAATCACAATAATTTAGCAATTTCGGATCTGAAAATTCTCATTGTCGAAGATGATGAAACATCAGTAAAGTTGCTTGACATAAAAGTTAAACCATATTGCAAAGAAATTTTTAAAGCAGGAACAGGAGCAGAAGCCGTTGAGATTTGTCGTGATAATCCTGATATCGACCTGATATTGATGGATATTCAATTGCCCGAAATGGGTGGATACGAAGCCACACGAAAAATCAGGCAGTTCAACAAAAATGTAATCATTATTGCTCAAACAGCTTACGCATTAACAGGTGACAGGGAAAAGGCATTGGAGGCTGGTTGTAATAATTATATTTCAAAACCCATCAACAAAGATGCTTTACTGTCATTACTGGAAAAGTATTTCGGAAAATAAAATAGGAATCTGAAATTGTAAACAACCAAAAATCATTGCCCAATGCTGCCGCGCGAATCCTTTCGCGTGGTAAAATCTTCAACCAGCCAGTTTTATCAAATTGATATTCTGGGTAATTGTGCTCCTGGTATTCTTGCTTAACTGTATCGCGCACCGGGCATCCGCTTCATAAGTTTTTTCCGTGTTATAGGTATTTCCATGTTAACCCACCATCTTCTGTCTTCAAAATTGTTCCGTTCTCACCTGTAACATAAGCAGTATTCGCATCGATAACGTCTATTATTGTTAACCAATCGGTCGTTCCGCTGGCAAGGGTACTCCAATAATGCCACCATCTAATGTTTTCATTATACTACCGCAAGAACCGACTAAATGCCTGAATTTTCATTAATATAGCTAACAGAAGTTAAATGATTTCCTGTTGGCTGAGGATTGAGCCAATTCCGTTGTCCGAAAGAATGTACCGACATGAGTGTAAAAATAATTGAATAGAAGATTCTTGTCATCTTATACCGTTTAAAGGTTCATATAAACATATTCAAAATATTTTTCAGCAACTATAAGTATTTCATATTGTTGTATTTCAGTCTTTTAAACTTGCCCATAAAGGTTTGCAGCTATACGTAGTCAGCGATTTTTAGCACGGAACTTCCTAAGAAGAACTGAACTTTAAATTTAGTACTTTCCTTTCTTACAAAGCACGAAAATCCTGCTTGCAGGTAAGTGTGGTTATGGGCTGGGGTTTTTCTCACGAGGGTTACATTATTAATTTGATAAAATAATTTACTGTTATAATTGTCAAAATGACAGACAGATGAATAATAAATCAAATTTTTCCTATTCACTAGTTTTTTATGTAATAAATCTAATGCGAAAATCATTAGTAAAAAAAACTGCCGTGTGAAAAACTATATCCGATATTGACTTTGCTCAATCAATCGACATGTCTGTAGTTGCCACAGCTTTTATTTTCCCATTAATATATATAGGAACGGCACGGGTTTTCATCCATATATCTCCCCCGCCGGCATCAAAATATGGTTCTGTCCATATCGAGCGCCCCCCAACTATTGTCTGACGAAGCCATAACTGGCTGTCAATATGATAAGCAGTATCCATTAAATTAGAGTACATAAGTAAATCATTTTGCCTGTACCAATAAGGACTTATAACCGCTATTTCTGTTGAATCTAACAAAGTAACAGTTGAACCATAAAAAAGGACTGATTTCCCCTGCATGTAATTTTTAACCCTGTCGGAAATGTCGGCTGTGTCGGGTGGGTTCGATTGCAGGTCCGCAACAAATTCATCAAGCGCGTTTTCAATTATTTCTTCATCAGTTAATGCTTTATCCTTTTTACAAGACTGAAATATAATTAAAAAGGAAAAAGCAATACATGCTCCGAAAATTATCACTAATTTTTTCATTTTATTTAAATTTTGAGCTCAATTTTTCTGACTCATTTGGTTTTTCGAAATACGCCCCGTTTTTTTAAGTTGGTTCTGGACTCAACTTTTGTTTATTATATTTTAATCTTGTGTTTTTTCTTAAATTTCTGACTATCGTTTTTATATCTTACTGATATTATGCTTTTTATAAATCGATATTCCCTCCGCTAAAATCGATTTAAAATTTCTTCCACACGTTAGCTTCGGAAGGCAATGGTTCCGGTATATGGAGGATGATTGCCTATAACGGCAGTCCGTCTAATAACATCCCTCAAAGCCAATTTCCGGACTAAATCTGCGGTTAAAATTAGGCTAAAGTTTTCATATTAGCATAACAATCTAACTCAGTCCTTTCTCCCTCTAATTCCTTGGTAGAGGCACCCATAACGATTAACGAATAACCATTGTCAATTGTCCATTATCCATTGTCCATT
>CAIXAQ010000478.1 GCA_903917425.1 uncultured Bacteroidales bacterium | reverse complement strand
GTATTTCAGCGTTTGGAATACCTGTCAGTTGAAGCGATAATTGTAATAGTTCGGTCTCAAATTCCGAAGTGCGTTTTCGTTGGGTGATGTCTTCAAAAATATAAAGCCTGCCGTAATACTCGTCGTTTTTGCCCCTGATCTGCGTGGTGAAACGGCGGACGGTGCGGTTTTCGGTAAAGGCAATCTCATCTTCGACCACAATGCGGTTTGTTTCTTCCTGAAGCGGTTTGCACGATTCGGCAAAAGCCGGTATGTCGGACAGCACAGGCAGACAATAAGGGATAATGCCGTTGTTTGTTAGCTCACCCCTTTGCATTTGTTCTTCAATATTCTGTATTTCCCATATTTCACAAAAACGATGGTTAAAATACAAAATAGCATCAGTGCGGTTATCTACCACCAAAAAACCAAGTGGCGACGAATTCGACATCAATTCCAGAAGTGTTTTATTCCACAATAGCTGTTCCTCGGCTAGCTTGCGTAAAGTGATATCCTGATGTGTTCCCGACATCAGGAGCGGTTGGCCGTCATCAGTCCAGGTGTGAACTTTTCCGTTGTTTAAAACCCAAGTCCAGCTGCCATCTTTATGCTTCATCCTGAATTCCAGGGTGAAATAATCTACCTCTCTTTTGAAGTGTTTTTCCTGTAATTCAAACGCTTTTTGTAAATCATCAGGATGTATAAATTCAATCCATGTTTCGATGTTTACCGGTGAAAGTTCATCCAGCGTATAGCCAATCATTTCGAACCACCTATCGTTGAAAATGGTTTCGCCGGTTTGTATATTCCATTCCCAGGTTCCAACGTTGGTTCCTGCGATAATATCGGAAAGCCGTTGTTTTTTCAGTTCAAGTTCTTCTTCGGCCAACACCCTTCTTTGGATTTCGTTTTCGAGAATTTCGTTGGTGCTGACTAACTGGGCAGTTCTTTCAATAATTCTTTTTTCAAGATTTTCGTTCAGGTCGTTGATTTTCAGTTCAGCCTGTTTTCGCTCGGTGACATCGCGAAAGATACCGGTTGTTTTTTCAGGTTTGCCATCCGAATCGAATGAAATTGCCGAGGTAACAGAAATGCAAACTATTGAACCATCCTTGTTACGCAACGACAATTCCTGGTCGGTGACTCTTTTCTGCTCAACTAATGCCGAAATGTATGCATTCCGTTCGTCAATGTCAGCATATATACCGGTAAAAGGTTTACCTATCATCTCAGCACGGGTATATTGCCCCTTTGTTAGTGCTTCGATGGAAGGGCTGATTTCAAGTAGTGTGCCATCAAAAGCAGCCTCGAAATAGACATCCTGTATACTTTCAAAAATATTACGGTATTTTTCTTCGCTCCTCCTTAGCTGGCCTTCGGCTAATTTGCGCTGAGTAATGTCTTCCTGAATGGCAAGAAAATGCGTCATCTTTCCACCGTTATCAAAAATGGGGGAAAGGGAAGCCGCCGACCAGAAAAGCTCGCCGTTTTTCTTTTTATTATGAAATTCCCCACGCCATTCTTTTCCCGATTTCAGTTTATCCCATAGGATTTGATATTCTTCCCTTGGCTTTTCACCCGAACTGAAGATGCGCGGGTTTTTGCCGATCATTTCCTGCTGCGTAAAACCGGTTAATTCAACTGATTTTGAGTTTGCGTATTGTATGTTCCCGTCAAGGTCGGTGATACAGATCATGGCAGGGCTTTGATCAACGGCTTTCGATAGTTTGATTAATTCTTCTTCAATCCCTTTGCGTTCGCTAACATCGCGGATGGTAACCAAAGTGCCAAGCTGCGTTGCGGATTGGAATTTTGAGCCGTTAAGCTCACCGAAAAATGTACTGCCATCGTCACGTTTCATGAGGAATTCGGCATTTTTTATGCCGCCATCCTTATTCATGCAGTCACCGAAAGCCTGAATGGCCCTGGCAATATCGGTTTCGGCTACAAAACTGATGAAGTTGCGGCCTACTATCTTTTCGGGCGAGATGTGAAAAATAGAATCAGAGGCAGACGAGGCATACGTTATAATACCGTTTTCATCGGCAATGGCGATAAGGTCGCTGGTTTGCTCGGTTATTGAACGGAATTTTTCTTCGCTCAGCCTGATCTGGTTTTCTGTTACCTTACGGTCTGTTATATCACGGTATTTCCATAAATGGCCACTATACGTATTTTCTATATAAGTTGGTATATAATCCCTCTCGAAATACCTTCCGTCAGCAAGTTTAAGTTCGAAGTCGAGTATTATTTTTTTATCGGCAAGTATTTTATTGATGTCTGCAACGAAACTGTCAGGATTTTGGAACAGCATTTTGCTTTGTTCGGCCGAGTCCGAGCAATCAGCACCAATAAGAGCTGCAGGTGGGGCGGGGATGGCAAACATATCGCAGAACAACTGGTTTGTCATTAAAATTTTCCGGTCTGCACTTTCGAGCAGTATCCCTTCTTCCAGATTGATAATGAGGTTGGTAAGGAGGGTCGTTTTATTCTTTATTTCATCCTGCGCCAGCTTTTGATCGGTAACGTCGTGAAAAACGCCATAAGCACCTGTATAATTGCCGTTTTCATCCAGCCGGGGCGAAGAACTGATGCTAATATATTTATCATTTCCCTTGGGCGTCTTTATCCGGAGTTCGTAATTATTCGAAATTCCGTTCTGCCTGGACTGGGTTTGCTGGTTTATTCGTTCCTTTTCGCCAGGCGATAAAAAATCATACAGGGAAAGTCCGATAAGTTGATCGGTTTCAAAAATCTTTGAGGCTGCCAGGTTAGCAAAATCAAAAACTTCGTGCTCGTTTACAAGGCCAATGCCTTCGGATTGTGATTGGATAATTGCCTGGAATTTTTTCTCGCTTTCCTTTATAATTTGTTCGGCCTTCAAACGTTCGCTAACATCACGGACTACAAAAACCATTCTTGTTGGCGTTCCGTCAATGTCTCTCATCATCTCGCCATTCACTTCGATATCAAAGAATGTTTTATCGGCGTGCACAGCTTTATAGTTTGCGGGGCCAGTTAAAATGCCCTGATGCATTTTGCCAATTTCTGTCATTGCGCGGTCCCTGTCTCCGGCAACAATGTACTCGTTCAAATTATGGCCAATCAGTTGCTCCATGCTCTCGTAGCCAAACATGGTGAGGGCTTTTGAGGAAGAAATCAGGATAGTGCCGTTTAAATCGGTAATTGTTATGTTGTCGGGTGAAGTATTGAGTATTGCTTTGTAAAGCGACTCGCTTTCGCGTAGGGCTGATTCAGCCAGTTTGCGCTCGGTAATATCAACGATACTGGATAGGATATACAGTCTATTGGCCAGTTGAATGGCCTGGGCAGAAAACTGGGCTGTAATGGTTTTACCTGACTTTGTTAAAAACAGGAATTCCTCTGCGGATAATTCCTTACCCTCTACAAGTTCAGAGATTACCCGGTTGCGGTCTTCCATTTTTGCCCATAGTTTCAGGCCGATGGTCGAATCGCCAACAGCCTCTTCCCTGGTGTAACCTGATATGGCTGTAAAAGCTTTGTTTACCTCAATGATTTTACTGTTAATGGCATCTGTAACCATGATCGCATAAGGCGATGTGTCGAAAATCCTGGAATATTTTTCTTCACTTTCAAATATCGCTGCTTCAGCAAGTCTTCGTTCAGTTATATCCGTAAGTGTACCTGCTCCACCAATGATGATGCCATTTTCAACGACAGCATTGGTTGACGACCGAACCCAGCAAATTTCACCCGATTTATTGATATACCTGTATTCGAGAAAGTTATAATCCTTAAGTTTTAAAGTTGACAAGCGACCGGCAATCATCTGCTGGTCGTCGGGGTGAATAAAATTTAGAATATTTTTACCAATTACTTCTTCCGGAGTGTACCCTAAAACATTTATTGAGGATCGGCTTACATATTTGATGATGCCTGTGACGGTAATTTCGTAAACCACATCGCTTATCGATTCAACCAGGTTACGGTATTTTTCTTCGCTTTTCCGGAGTTTTTCTTCTGTTGTTATCCTCTCGGTCATATCATGTACAATGGAATGCAACAGTGTGGTATTGCCTGATGAAACAGGACTTGAGTATACTTCAACATCGCGCAGCTCTCCATTCGCCAAAATGTGTTTAAAAAGGAAATGATTCCGTTTTTCTTTCCTGGCTTTCTGCATCTCGATGCTCATTTCAGCTTTTGAAAGCGGATTTATATCCGAAATATTCTTGCTGCACATTTCAGTATTCGTCCAGCCATAAAATTTACATGCTGCGGTATTCGCATCTTTGATTTTGCCAGTTTCAGGATCAATCATCATCATAATGGAATGATTTGCCTGGAACAAGGATTTGTTCAGATCCTCGTTTTGTTTTTTTGCCAGTTCAAGTTCATCCATCATCATGTTAAGCTCTATCTGCCTGACTTCCAGTTCGTGTATCAGCTTTAAGGCATCGGCTTCCGTGCCGCTGACAGCTTGATTCACTGATGGGTTGATGGATTTCTTCTTTAGCAAATCTTCTGCCTTATAGCGAAGTTCTGCCTGGGCGTCCAGGTTTTTCTTTTGTTTTTTCATTAAGTTATCCGTTTAATCGCCTGCCATTCCTGGCGGTTGACAATGACCTTTTACTTTGGTTTTGGCCTTGGTGCTCACAAATTACCCGCTTGTGTTTTTTTAAATCAATACATTTCCTGGTTATTTGCCACAAAGTATTGGCTAAAGATAACACTTTTTACATTGCTGCTAAAATAATTTACGACAATTTTAAATCAATAATACCGATAATGAAACATGCTTGTTTTATTGCGAAATATGATGCAATAGTTAGCGATATTGTTTGAATAGTGTAAAAATATATTACAGTCAACCCGGTAATTGAATTGACATCGCTTTACTTAATTTGTACAGGCAAGCTGAAGTTTTTGGTATGTTACCCTGATCTGGATGCTTTTATAAATGCAGAAAAAAAATCCAGGACTTTCCTGCTGTATAGTCTTGAAATTGGCTTATGAAAATTGTAGGCATCCGTTCCGTATTTGTATGCCCCTTCCCAGGTAGTAAATTCCTGACAAATCTTCTGTTTCGGAAGTAAGCAAACGGATCGGCTAATTATTTTTATGAATTATCCTACTCGTGAATTATCCTGCTCAAGCTTTCAGAACGGCCTTGGTGTTGCCTTTTTCATGTTTTCGGCAGCCCGTTCCACCTGTATCAGGAATGTTTCGAGCCGTGCCTCTATAATTTGTGGAAAACCCATGCCATCACACTCAATGGTAAGAAAAGGGATATCCGTTTTCTCTTTCAGGTGTGGCGGAATCTGGTAGGGGGTTCCCAGGTTTTGCTTAACAGTTTTTTTGCTCCCCAGGTTCATTTCCGGCCCTGTAATTGCTTCGCCTATGCGGGTTTGAAGGCAGCCAAACGGGCCTATATTTATAATGCCGCAATACTCCTCATACCCTTGTGCCAGCGCGGTTCCCAGGGTAAGAGCCGGTTCGCCGGTGGATTCGAGCGGTAACACATGCAGGCTGTGTTTTACAACGTTTACTATATTGGTTTTATGAATTTTACAATAACCGGTTTCAGACAGGATTTTCTGTACCCTTGCCTCTGCCAGTGTAATGTATTGCTCGCGTATCAGCCTGTTCAGGATATCCCCCGGTGAGAAATCAGGACGGTCCACTCCTTTTCGCCAGGCGTAGTCGAGGTATTTAACCCATTCGGATATGTAGGCATCTTTCAAAACAAAACCGTGTTTGCCAAAATAGTGGTTCAGTTGTTTGTGTGCAAACTGGTTGTGGCGCACAAAAATTTCACCTGTAAGTGCTATGTATTTTGATTCAGATACGGGTATGCGGTAAGGAACATGTTCGCCTATGTATTTGCTGAATCGTTTCAGTTCCCTGAAAAGCATATTATAATTGTTGCTGAAAACTTCCACCAGTTTCTCAAACTGCGTGTAGAAAATTTGCAGCCCGTTTTCAGGATCTTTCGCATTCGCCAGTATTCCCGAGCGGACATCTTCCAGTACATCATTTATGATTATCGCCTCCATCGAGCGTTTCAGGAAACCTTTTGTGAGCCCCAGGTATCCTTCCTGGCTCATAAGCGTAAACATAGCAACATCTTTGATTTGCTGCGATTTAACAAGGTTGGACAGGAATACAGGATACTGGGCGACCCGGCATGCACTGGTGCCGCCTATATTAAAGAATGCCGATTTTTTACCTTCGTGTCCATTGTTATTCACGTAATTCATCAGCGTACCCGTAAGCAGAATAAGGGGCAGGCACTCCTTGCCCGATGTGTACCTCAGACCGGTTGCCACGATTTCGTGATCCATTTCGGGCATAGCCAACGCATGGTAACCCAGGCTGCGGAGGCTGGCTGCAAACAAGGCGGCTGCCATATCGCCGATACAGGGAATAACTATCTGAACATCAGGATGCTTAAGATCAAACTTATTTCCAAAAGAGTCAATAAAGAAGGATTGCTTTCTCTCCGTCACAATTTTTGCAGGTTTAAAATGCCCGTTTCCGGGAGAAAGTTCCCTGTGTTCCGATTTTCGGTAATTGCGCACTACATCAAGGAAAGCGTCAATCCGGGTATTGATGCCTGCATCAGCCGTGTGCTGGTCGAGTTCGAGCGTTAGCGAAGGCTTGCCGCCCATAATGCCGCGGAAAAGCGGCACCAGTATCGAATCGGGTCCACACGAATAATTGGAAATATACGTTGCAAAAAGCTGGGGATGTTTCCGGATGGTTTTGGCAACACGGAGTATCTTTTTACCTGCTTCCCACGACTGGTAACTGCTGATATCCTCATCCTTACTGTTGAGGATATCATAAGGAACAACCTGTAATCCCAGCGATGCAAATTTCTGAGGAATTCCCTTATTGGCAATGCCGGAGAAAGCATTATAATCTCTTCCAACCAGCACTATGGCGACCGCAGAAGGATCAGCTTCGAGAGCAGCGAGAAAATCTTCACCCGATTTTAAAATATCCCTGTCGGCTGCCTCCTGCTGTTTTATCGCGTTTTCGAAAGCAGAAACCGCTTTCTTTTTATTGTTTTCACCAAGCTGTTTCGCAATGTCAATAAAGCTTTGCTGAGCAGAGCGGTATCCCTTTGCAAAATTCAGGTAGGGGTGGAGCAGTTTGTTTCCAATGTCATTTATTTTAAATGCCTGGCCCAGGTAATTGGCTTCTTTGCTGATAAATACGCAGGTGGCGTTCGAATCCTTGGGATGATGCTCGCAACCGGGGACATGCATTTCGTAAAGTTCGGGAATGAAAATGTAGTCCGGATTTTTTGTCAACAGGTTGTAAAACAAGCCGTGAGCTAATTCCACCGGGTAGCAAAACGAAGAATGCTGGTTCCCGAAACCATTTGTATCCACATAATCGGGCAATAGTACTTTGAATCCCAAAGAGTTAAAAAAGGACTGGTAAAGCGGGAACAAACGGTTTACAGTAAAAGTCAGGTTTAACCCGATGGTTTTAGTATGGTCAGGTAAGCAAGGGAATTCATTTTGTGCAAATATTCTGTCCATCCGCCGGGTAACAAAGTCATTTTTCTGCCAGTTGGCTTCGGTGTGCGTTACTTTGTCGTAATATTTATTGCAGGCACCGCCGAATGAAAACTTCCTGCCGTCAATGGCAAATGTGCTGATTTCGCATTTCCGGTCGCAGCTATTTGATTTATCCCTGCAAATGAAGGATTGGCCGGATGAAAATTCCCTGTCAACCAGTTGCTTCAGGCTGAAATCTCCTTTTTCGAGCGAACCGGTTTCTATTTCTTCTTTTATCTTTAGCGCTGTCCCAAAAGCGCCCATCAATCCCGGGTAAGGTGGCACAACGATTTCTTTGCCTGTAATAGCAGCCATGGCAATAGGTATGGCCTTGTTGTAACAAACACCACCCTGCATTAATATTTTTTTTCCGACGGGTCGCTTGCCTTTAACACGGTTCACATAATTCATGCAAATGGAATAGACCAGGCCCGCCAGGATATCTTCCCTGGTGAAATTCTCCTGCAAGGCTGAATTTATATCCGAACCTATCAACGCCGCACATTGATCCCTGAAATTCAGCGGCTTGCCTGATTTCATGGCTAACGGTTCAATTTCATCGAGCTTTATTTTCACCGATTCGAAAGCAGCTTCTTCAATAAATGATCCGGTGCCGGCCGAACAGGCTTCGTTCATGGCATAATCGGCGGGCACTTTGTTGTTGAGAAAGGTGTATTTTGCATCCTGTCCGCCGATTTCGAAAATTGTATCCACATCAGGATCAAAAAACACGGAAGCCCGCGCATGCGCCGATATTTCGTTAATGATTCCCCTGGTTCCCGCGTGCAGGGCGGTCAGATGCCTTCCTGAACCTGTAACTCCGAGTCCGGTAATCTTTATGTCATTGCTTACCTGTTTGCGAAGCGATTCATAAACCAGTTTCGATGCTTTTATCGGGTTGCCAAGGGTATAGATATATTCTGCTGCCACGATGCGGCAATCGGAATTGCGGATTATCACGCCTTTTGTGGTGGTCGATCCTACATCAATTCCAAGAATGCAATCCTGACCCTGGTCCTTCACCATCTCTTCCCTGGGCCTGAAATGCACCTTATGCGCAAATTCGGTGAGAGGTTTGTGAAAGGTAAACAGGCTTCCGCGTTCAATAAAAATTTCGTTTATTGGTTCAAAAAGGGGTAAATTATGACTGATACCGTAGATAGCAGCTCCAAAGGCTTCAAAATAAGGAGCTTGTTCCGGTATATAAATATCAGGATGTTTCTTCCCTAGGAATTCAACAACTGCTTTATTCTGAGATACTCCACCAACAATCATGATATGATCGCCGGGAAT
>CAIXAQ010000477.1 GCA_903917425.1 uncultured Bacteroidales bacterium | reverse complement strand
TTCAAATCCGTTTCGCCTATGCGTTTGATCTGATCGTATACCGGTGGAAACTCAGCCATTAGTATAGCATATGCATCGAGTTGCATCTGGGTGGGAGCGCCGGTCGATCCCCAATGTGCCCAAGCCATTTTCCAAAGCCGGTTGTACAGGGTAACCGGTGCCGGTGGATTTTCCTCATCGCTGGGCCTGTTGCTAACATTGTTGAATTTCAGTTTAATGTCCTCCAACTGATGCGAAACTTTGCTGATACGCGACCGCAATTCAAAATTAGCTCCGGGAACTGCATTTAGTGAAGCCTGCAGGGCATACGAACGCTGTAGCAGATCTCCGGCATATTGATCGGTACCACGCATTACCCGCGTGAGTTCGGCAACTTTCTTCTGAAACTCAATTACGGCGGCTTTATCCTTGGCTGGCAAAGTGGTATTATTCAATGTAACTGCATTAAATTCGACCGGACCCGCCAGTTGTTTTACTGAATCACGAACGGTCATGGTGAGACTTACCTTGTATTTACCCGGCATTACCGGAATTCCGCTGCCGGAAGCGGCAAACGGATCGTATTTTTCTTTTCCATCCACCGGTGAATTGTCGCGGTAACGCAAATCCCAGTTTATACGGTTAATACCCGCCGAAGGGGCTTTATTGATGCGGCATATCTCGTTGCCATTTTCGTCGGTAATGGTGAATGTAAGGTAGGCAGCAATTTCCTCACGCTCGGCACGCAATTCCTTGTCGGTAGGCTGGGGGATACGTTCGCTTTTTTCGAATAACTTGGTTTCGCGTTCCTGGCGCATGTCTTTCAGGGTCTTCGGTGCATCTTTCAGGTAATAGGTGAAAACGGCACCGAAATCAGGATTTTTGGCAACAAAGTAGGTAGAACCCTGCCCGTATTTCGTATCACCCGGTATGTACATGAGAGCATCTTTTACCGGGAAAATATATGCATCTTTTTCGAGTAACTCTTTGTTTACCAGGCGCAGGGGCGAATAGTCGTCCATAATATAGAAACCACGCCCGAAAGTGGCTAAAGCAAGATCGCTTTCGCGTTTCTGTATGGTAATATCGCGAACAGGAATGGATGGCATACCGCTTTTAAGTTGTACCCAGATTTTGCCACCGTCGCTGCTGAAATAAAAGCTGAATTCGGTACCAACAAACAACAGGTCAGGGTTGATAAAATCCTGCTGAATGCTGTGCACCGTTTCATTTTTAGGTAAATTGGCTGCTATTGATGACCAGGAACGGCCTTTATCCATGCTTTTGAAGAGGTAAGGTTTGAAATCATCGCGTAGAATATTATCAAATGAGGCAAACACCACATTTTCGTCGAAACACGAAGCCATCAGGTCGCTTACATAGGTGTTTTCGGGCAAGCCGGGGAATTTGTCGGTTTTTGTCCAGGTTTTACCTGCATCTTCGGTAACCTGTATCAGTCCGTCATCCGTTCCGGCATACAAGAGGTTTTCCTTAACCGGCGACTCGTCGAGGGAAACGATGGTTCCATACAGCGAAGTGGAAATATCTTTTACCACGGCATCATAACTCCAGTATTTGCCCATTACAGGCCAGGTATTGCGGTCAATCTGGGCAGTGATATCGTCGCTGATCACCTGCCAGGTATTTCCGCGATCGTCGCTGCGGAAAACTTTATTGGCGGCACAATACAGCCGCGTGGGCGAATGCGGGCTGAGGATCAAGGGTGTATTCCAGTTCCAGCGGTAAGTAAGCTCATCTTTACGAGGTTCGGGCCTGATGTCGACAGCTTCCTGGCTCTTTCGGTCATAGCGGACCATGCCGCCATACTGCGATTCGGAATAAACGATGTTGGGATCTACAGGATCAATCTGCGACCAGAAACCATCGCCTCCGCAGGTTACAAACCAATCATCGCTCACGACTCCCGAACCGCTTATATTGCGTGAAGGGCCACCAAAACTGTTGTTGTCCTGTGTACCGCCATAAACATAATAGAACGGAGTCGAATTATCGACCTGAACTCGGTAAAACTGGGTAACCGGCAGGTTCGATTTAAATAAAAATTCTTTTCCTCCGTCAAACGATTCGTAAATACCGCCGTCGCCACCAATAAACAGGTGACGTGTATCGGAAGGATCAATCCAGATGGCATGATCGTCCACATGGCGTTTGTTATTACCAATGGGTTTCCATGTTTTACCGCCATCTTCGGTAACCTGTGATACGGTTTCGGCCGAATATATTTTATCCACATCCTTCGGATCGCAGTAAATTTCGTTGTAATACTGGCCCTGGGCCGAATGATCGCTCATTTTCGACCAGCTGGCACCGCGGTTGGTGCTGCGGTAAAACCCGCTTGCATCGCCGGCTGCTTCGATTATGGCAAAAATATAATCGGGGTTAACAGGCGAAATCGCTAATCCCATTCCACCCATATCCCCACCGGGAAGCCCGCTTTTCAGTTTATCCCAGCTTTCGCCGGCATTGGTCGATTTATAAATTGCCGTTTCGGGTCCGCCGCCTATTTTGGTGAATACATGCCTGCGGCGCTGTTCGCT
>CAIXAQ010000476.1 GCA_903917425.1 uncultured Bacteroidales bacterium | reverse complement strand
TCAAAGTTCCGGGTTCAAAGTTCCGGGTTCAAAGTTCCGGGTTCAAAGTTCCGGGTTCAAAGTTCCGGGCTCTGATTTCCAGTTTCCAGCCGTTAAAAATAAACCACGGAGGCGCGGAGGACACTGAGGAACACTGAGAAATTAATTTTAGACCCCAATTTACCCGTTTCCTGTTCCCATAACCCAGGTCCCAGATTCCAGGTTCAAAGTTCCAGGTTCCAACTTCCAGTTTCCAGTTTCCAGGTTCAAAGTTCAAGGTTCAAAGTTCCAGGTTCAAAGTTCCGGGTTCAAAGTTCAAAGTTCAAAGTTCAAGGTTCAAGGTTCAAAGGTTCAAGGTTCAAAATTCCAGTTTACAGTTTCCAGGTTCAAAGTTCCAGTTTCCAGTTTCCAGTTTCAAAATTTCATGGGATTTGTGGCTTGAAATCTGGATTTTGAAACATAATAAATGCTGAAAATCATTCTGCTTACAGTTTTATCGGGAGTACCCGTCATGCCGAAACCGATGTATCCAACTTATTGTTAGAATGTTTTAAGTGTAAAAAAGCTAAAAAAACAATAAATATGCTGAATGCATGTTATATGTATGAAAAATGTGAATACTTTTGTAATTGAAATAGTTAATTAAACCATAAACAGCATATGAAGAAAATAGCAGCTTTTTTAGCAACCATTGTAATCCTCACAATACTGCTTACCGCTTGTGGCTCATCGGAACAATGCGCTGCTTATGGCGAATATAAAAATTATCGTGTCGAGAGCAGATAAATCAACCCGGTTTTCAGCAATCTATCTCTGCAATTTTGATGCAAACAAACCGTAGCTTAGTTGTAAACAGGTTAAAGGCACAGCTTATGCGGTTATTCCTGGCAATAACAATCTCTTTATTTTTGTTTGGTTTTTCACCTATGGCGAAGGCTCAGGATGTGGCTGAGGCTGATACGGTGGATATGGGTGTTTTATTGCGGAAAGAAAAATCCTTTAATATGATGCTGCACACCTTAGGCTTCGGGATGGGATACCGTTTTGGCATCAATAAAACGTACTACAAAAACCGCATGATCGAATTCGATTTATTAGATATGCGCTCTCCAAACCAGGCTCGCAGGTACAACGAAAATTTTGCCAACCCCCCGAGTTATGTTTACAGCAAGCAGTATAGCTTGTATATCTTGCGTGCCGGAATTGGACGACAGCATTTATTAAACCGAAAACCCTATTGGGGCGGTGTTGAAGTGAGAGGCTTTTATTATGGCGGTATCGATCTGGGATTGGCAAAACCGAGCTATCTGAATATCGCTTACTATGTTATCGAAAATAACCATATAATTCTTAGTCACACTTCGCTCGAACGCTATGACCCTGAAAAACATTTTCCTTATATAGGATCAAACCCAAACTGCCTTTGCGATATCTACGGCCGTGGCCCCATACTGAGTGGATTCAGCAAAATCAGACTTTACCCGGGCTTTTACGCCAAGGGAGGTTTCAATTTTGAATTCAGTGCACAGAATGACAAGATCAAATCTGTTGAGGTCGGGGCAGCTTTGGACGTATTTCCCATGCCTGTGCCTGTCATGGCCTTTAAGGATCCGTATTACTTCTTCCTGACGGGTTACCTGAGCTTTCACTTTGGGAAGCGATATAATTAATTGCGATCCGGCTTGCTATTGAAGTTTTGATATCGTTAAGGATATTGAGTTAGCAGAATATTTTTCTGATAAACATCAAAAGCCGGGGTTATTGACCTGTAATGCCAATGAAGTTGACAGCCCGGCTTAAAACCTGGCAGTTCTGAATTCGGGTCTGAAAATGGAAGGACTTTAAAATTAATTCTATAAATTGAACTATAGTTAACTAAATGCGTAATTACTTGTTGTATACAGAATACTGCACCGCTTGCTTTTGATCGGTTTTAAACATTATCCCAATATCAACCCCCTTCCTGAACAAGCCAGAACAAAAAAGTAATGAAAAACACATAACAATAAATTAGGAATTAAAAAGTAAGGGGGATTGGAATACTTTTACATTTTGAAGTCTGTGTTTAATGTTTTTAATTCCTTCCTTAATATTGCGTATGAATAACATTAATATAACAACTCGCCTAACCCTAAACCCCAACCCCAAATCCCTAACCCCTTTTCCAAAATGAATGGTGATCCAAAACTATACCAGCTTCTAACAGAACTTGGAATTCCATTCGAATACCACGAACATCCGCCTGCCCCAACTATCGAAGAAGCCATGAAATACTGGAAGGACCTGGATGCAACTCATTGTAAAAACCTGTTTTTCAGAAACCACAAAGGCGATAAACATTACCTGGTAATCCTGAAACATACGCAGCAAATGGGCATTCATGAGTTGGAAAAACAACTCAGGCAGGGCAAACTTTCATTTGCATCCGATCAGCGTATGCTGAAATTTCTTGGAATCACACCAGGTTCGGTTTCACCCTTCGGTCTGATTAACGACACGGAACATCATGTGCAAGTTTTTCTGGATGCTAATCTGCTCAGCAGCAAGACTGTAAGTTTTCATCCCTGCATCAATACAGCCTCCATTATCGTAAAATGGGATGATTTTATGAAATATATCGTGTGGACAACCAACCCGTACGAATTTATAACACTCTACAACCTATAAACACATAGTTAACCGAAATCAATAAATCTCAATAAAATGCAAAAATCAGTATACATCCTTATCCTTTTCGCAACAATAGTTTTTACATCCCTTTTTACAGGTAAATCTGCTTTCGGCCAACAGCGGGATAAGCAAATTGCGGTGATAGCGTATTACAAAGGTGATGGCAGTGATATTTACACTTACAAAACCCAGGAACTCACCCATATTATTTATAGTTTTTTGCAACTGAAAGACAATATGCTTGTCGTCGCTAATGCGAAGGACAGTTTGGCCATCACCAGGCTCGTAGCGGTAAAAAAAGCGAATGCTGATTTAAAAATTATCCTTTCCATGGGCGGCTGGGGCGGATGCGCTTCGTGCAGTGGTGTATTCAGCAGCGAAAAAGGACGAC
>CAIXAQ010000475.1 GCA_903917425.1 uncultured Bacteroidales bacterium | reverse complement strand
GCTGTCGGGCGACCAATGGATTGTAAATTTATAGGTATCAGCACCCGAAGTAATCTGAATTGGAGGTTCGCTGCCATCCTGTTTCGAGATGTATATTTCGTATTCGCCACTTGCATCACTCAAATAGGCTATCCATTTTCCATCCGGCGACCAGAAACCTTCACGATCATGCGCATTGCTGGTTGCCGTGAGGTTGCGGGTGATGCCTTCTTTTACCGGGACACTGAAAATATCGCCCCTTCCGGAAACTACAATCCTGTTGCCGTCGGGTGATGGGTTTACCGCCCCCATGAATTTGGTGGCGTCCTTGAGTTCGCTGCGCGAAGTGTTAAAATCGTCGGCGATCTGAATCGAAACTTTTGTGGAAGTTTGTGTGCGTATATCGAAAATGTAGATGAAACCGCCATTCTCGTATATGATGCGGTTATCGCCGGCTGACGGGAATTTGATGTCATATTCAGTGTAGGAGGTTACTTTCCGGGTCTGGTTGGTTTTCAGGTTGTAACTGAAGAGGTTCATGGTGCGGTCGCGATCGGAGCAGAAATAAATTTCATCGCCAAACCACATTGGGAAAATATCCTGGGTTTTGTTTTCGGTAATGCTTCGGGTAGTTTTGGTTGCAAAATCATGTATCCAGATTTCATCAGCCATGCCACCTTTGTAATATTTCCAGGTGCGGAACTCGCGAAACACTCGGTTGTAAGCCAATTGCTTTCCGTCTGGTGAATAGGAGCAAAATCCGCCTGCAGGCAGGGGCAATTCCTGCGACATTCCGCCTGTAGCCGGAACGGTAAACAACTGGCCGATAAAATCATTGAATGTTTGTTTGCGCGAACGGTAAATGATATTTTTACCATCAGGCGTCCATCCCATAACAATGTTGTTTGGACCCATACGGTCGCTGATATCATCGCGGCCCAGAGTCGCAGTGGTGGTTAATCTTAAAGGGACACCTCCCTGTGCCGGTATGGTGTATATTTCAGTATTTCCATCGTATTGAGCCGTAAAGGCAATTGATTTTCCATCGGGTGAAAAATGCGAAAACATCTCGTAACCTGCATCACCTGTTAGTTTTCGTGCCATTCCGCCTGCGACCGGAACGGTGTATAAATCGCCGGCATAGGAAAAAACGATCTGGTTGCCATGTACGGTCGGGAAACGCATCAACCTGGCTTCGTCCTGGGCAGTAAGTTTGCCTGATAAGCAGGTGAAGAATGATAAAAAGAGAAAAATGCTGAAAAGTCGGTTCATTATGGTAGATTTAGGGTCGGATTAAAGATGGGCAAAGATATGTATAATCCATTATTTACGCTCGGATTAATGAAAAAGCACAGTATTGTCCTGTTAACTAAATATTTATGCTTTCTGATCGTCGCACTTGATTAAAAATACTAATTTCGCCATTTATTTCACCTTGCCATCTCATGGATATTTTACTTTCGGATACCTGGTATTTTACCTGGATCATACTTCCGGCTTTAATCTTCTTTGCCCGTATTCTTGATCAGAGTATAGGTACCCTGAGGCTGATCTTTCTCTCGAAAGGGATGAAGCATATCGCTCCTTTTCTTGGTTTTTTCGAAGTGATTATCTGGCTGCTGGCTGTAGGACAGATCATGCAACACCTGGATAACTGGCTGTGCTACATAGCTTACGGTGCCGGGTTTGCTGCCGGTAATTTTATTGGTATGACATTGGAGGAAAAACTGTCGATAGGCACATCCATCATCCGCGTAATTTTATCAAGCGAATCGCCTGAACTCATAACAGCCTTAAAAGCGCATAACTTCGGGCTTACAATCCTCGATGCCGAGGGAGCCAAAGGGAAGGTGAAAATTCTCTTCTCCATCATCCGTCGTAAAGAAATTCCGGTTTTTTTGAATACTCTGCATCTCCATCATCCAACTGCTTTTTACACTATCGAAGATGTAAAAGAAGCAAAGGAAGGCGTGTTCAAATATGTCAGGCAGAAATCGCTTAAAAACGGGATGGCTGATTTGCTGAAAAAAGCTAAATAAAAATTCCTGCGGCTTTATTCAACCCTGCTTTTTGGTTCTATTGCGAAAATGAATGAAAATTGGTGTGAAAGGTGAGAATGCAGAAGTCAGAATACAGAAGAAAGTGTTAATTTGAGATTATATTCCACAAATAAGAGGCGATTTGAAGAAAAGTAATTGACAGTAAAGTACCACTTAAAAAGGATAAAAGAGGTTATCAGGGTAGCTTTTGACTTCCGACTCCTGACTTCCGACATATTCAATTGCCCCACTCAATTAGCAGTAAAAACAATATTTTAACTAATACTCATATAATCAACTGAATTTCAATGAAAAGCAAGAACATCGGTTTTAATTCCAAACTCATCCATGGCGGCGAGTTTAATGATGCACTCGGAAGTGCTACAGTTCCTATTTACCAGACTTCCACTTTTAAATTCGACAGTGCCGAGCATGGTGCTGCCTGTTTTGCCGGCGAAAGCAATGGATACATCTACACCCGGATTGGCAATCCAACCATTCATGCACTGGAAACTTTACTGGCTGAACTCGAAAACGGCTTTGGAGGGATTGCTACCAGTTCGGGCATGGGCGCTGTTAATACGGTTTATGGTGCCATGCTCGCACAAGGCGACCACGTGGTTAGCTCTGCTGCAGTTTACGGTCCATCAAGGGTAGTGCTCGAAACGTACTATAAGAAATTCGGCATAGCCGCCTCCTTCGTAAATACGGCTGACATTGAAGAGGTTCGTAAGGCAATACGTCCCGAAACCAAATTACTGTACATCGAAACACCTTCGAATCCGACCATCGAAATAACTGATATTAAAGCCTGTTGTGCCCTTGCTAAGGAGCATGGTATCCCGGTTTGTGTTGATAATACTTTTTGCAGCCCTTACCTTCAGCGCCCGCTCGAAATGGGTGCCGACATCGTGCTTCATTCGCTTACCAAGTTCATTAACGGCCATGCCGATATTGTTGGCGGTGTGGTAATTGCGAAGGACGAAGTTTTGTACAAAAAGCTCCGCTCGGTGATGGTAACATTAGGATTTAATATGGATCCGCACCAGGCATACCTCGTCATTCGTGGTGTTAAAACCTTGAGCATCCGGATGGACAGGGCACAGGAATCAGCCATGAAAATTGCAACCTATTTAGAAAATCATCCCAAAGTTGAATGGGTTCGTTTTCCGGGACTTGTTTCACATCCTCAGCACGAGCTTGCAAAAACTCAGATGGATGGTTACGGCAGCATGATAAGTTTCGAGTTAAAAGGCGGAATCGAAGCAGGCAGAATACTTATGAACAAGGTGGAGATGGCTATCCTGGCGGTTTCGTTGGGCGGAGTTGAAACTCTGATACAGCATCCGGCCTCGATGACACATTCGAAGGTATCAGCCGAAGGCAAAGAGAAAGCCGGAATTACAGATGGGCTGGTCAGGTATTCAGTTGGTATCGAAGATGTTGTTGATCTGATTGCTGACCTTGAGCAGGCATTGGCCGAAGTGTAAGTTGTAAAATTCAATTTCATATAGATAGTATGAGATTGTAATGCTTATTGAAATAAATTATGACCTGAAATGCAAAGCTATTTGTGTTTGAGGTCATTTTTATGCAAGGTGGAAAGTATAACGTAATTGAATCTATACCGAACCCTTAAATAAGGAAAACCACTGAGGCACAGAGAACTTGGAGGAACACGGAGAATTATTAATCAGCATTATAGACTTAGTAAAACTCCCAGGCTTTTTGCCTTTGTTGCGAGAAATGCCATTTCGGAGTGAATAAGTAATTGGCAGTTTATAACTCAACTTGGTTTTGTTTTCTTTTGCGTAAAATTTCGAAATGTGAATGCAGATAATTCAAAGATCAAAAAGCAAAATTTAAAGTTATTGATTATTTGATACTTATAGAATTTTACCAGTAATAAAACGGAATCCAAACAGTTAATCTTTTAACTCAAAAAAATATCTCATTTGTGTTAGCTCTTTTTGAACTTTGCTTTTTGAACTTTGCTTTTTGAACTTTGCTTTTTGAACTTTGCTTTTT
>CAIXAQ010000474.1 GCA_903917425.1 uncultured Bacteroidales bacterium | reverse complement strand
GTTGCTTTGCAAAAAACAGTTTGCGATACGTTTTCACTTGACTAACATGAGAATCTTGTAAAATATCTGCTGATTCTGACACCAAGAATCCAAAATATTTTCAAAAGATGGTCAAACTCGGCTGATTAACTTTTGTTTGCGGATTTAAGGTTCAATAAAATTGTAGCCGATTCGTTCGGCGATTTTACGAGCAAAAAAAGTTTTTCCGCAACCGGGAGGGCCATAAAAAAGGAATCCATTTGGAACGGGGATATTAAACCGCTTGTATAATGCTTTTTCATTCATAGGTAAAAGTATGTCCCTTTCGATCATTGCTTTGAGCTGGAACATTCCGGCAACACCTTTCCATTGCGGTAATTCTTTATGCTTGCTTCTATGCTGTTTTGGGATATTGCAGATTTTATTTTTCAAGGATTCTTTAAGTACAAAAGCCTCCATGTTATCGGGGTATAACTCACATTCGAGGCAAGTCCAGGCTAATGCTTCGCGGTACATTTTCCATTCAATCAATAACTGAACTCGAAACTGGCCAACATAATGCAGGTATTCTTCGTCGTACTCCGCGAATAACTGGAAAGTATTATTGAGTGCCGTAATCCGGCTTAATGAGATTAAAATGCCTTTCCGATCGTTCCGCATTAACTGCGTGTTGACAATGGATGGCAAAGAATAGCGGTAAGGAAGGACTGTCATGAAGATGTATTTTTTGATTCCCATAAAGATCGGTATGCATTCCGGAGTAAAAGAATGGCATCGGAATGATCCCAGTTGTAGGCTGCGGAATTGACAAACAGCAAAAACTTTTCGTGAAAACCGAATTTTATAATCAGTTTGCCTTTTTCATAATCAACTGAAATTTGCTTAACTAAAAAATTATAATATTCAGTTATTATGCGATTTATCTTATTTTTTGCTTCCAGGTTGTTATTGAGTGTCTTAATTAAATTCATTGATTCAATAAGTTCTTCGGGGGTATTGCAAATAGTCCATGGGTAGTAACAATAATAAGATTTTGTATTGTAAAAAGAAACTTGATTTGTAAGTGAAATTAATTCAGCCATTTTATCATCACTTAATTTTAACTTTAAGAGAAGCAATGCCAATATACCTAGCATTGTTGGCTGGAGGCTGCGCCGACCCAGAACGGTACGGTTTTCGACAAGGCTTTGTTTGCGTAAAAAATCGACAGCGAAACGTATATTAGTAACTGCGCGTGTTGTGCCAGACTTTAAAATAAATGTGTCGTGAATGGAAAGTGATTTAGCGTTAAGTTTCAGGAAACCCTGAATGTACATGTTCAGGTCTTCGGCACTAACCTTGTTGTTCTGTATAGCCAAATAATGAAGGAATGGCAGGTAATAATCTTCTTTGCGAAAAGGGGAAAAATGAGTTGGGTTTTTTGCGCTGGCAGATATAGATTCAGAACGTATCAGATAATTGAAGCGATGCGCCAGATTATATTGTTCGAATTGTTTTTCAAGAAAATTCATCAGTTCAAATACCTGAGGTGAAAAAACTGGTGGTTTGGGTGAGCCGGTATAAAAAACAACCCCTTCGGAAGATGCTTCCCTGGCGAAGAGAGTTAAATCAACTTTTATATCTTCGAGTAGTGTACTCATTGTTTTATGAATTATAAATGAAAAAAATAATAATTAACCTTTCGTGACAGGTGTTGAGAGTATTTTTTGTTTACCCCTTTGACCTTTTGGACAGCACGCCCCGGACTTAGACCAGGCTCAGTAGACATAGAAGAAAAGGATTGAGAGTCTAATTGCCCCTCTGTCCTTCGGACATCTCCCCTTGGACTTCGGCTATGCTCAGTCACCAAAGGGGAGAACTTTGAAACCGGTATTATACCTTCGTATCGGAGTTGAAATCTTCAGATTTCTCGTAAAAATTTACCGGATTTTCGTCAACATGGTTTCTGATCCTTTCGCTGTAACGTATGCGGGCATTGCTCTCTTCAGTAAATACATGTTTAAGGATAGCGGCATCGGCTTCGAATACCATGGTATTGGTGATGGAAATGGAGTGAGCCACTTTTTCGACATCGTGGTTGGCTCCGATGTAAGTGAATGTCCAGCCAAGGTCTTTCTGGCCTTTGATGATACTGTTGATGTGGGTGTGGTTGAACTCTTTGGATGAGTTTTCTTCGCCATCGGTAAGGATGGTTACCAGCACATGCACGTTTTCGAAACGGGCTACATCCATTTTTAATTTCAGGACACTTAACCCGATTGCATCATAAAGGGGTGTACTGGAAGATGGATTGTACGTGTTGGGGTCGATTTGGTTTAGGCTGGAAACGGAAACTTTGTCTAGAAGGGTATTGATGCCGTACCCATTAAATGTAACCAAAGAGATAAAATGCTGCTGTTCGGGAAATTTCTTTTCGATCCCTTTGATGGTTTGTACTACTTCGTTGAAACCGGAAATAGTTTCATATTTGATTGTGTCCATCGATCCGCTTTCGTCGAGGATAATTAGGTTGTAAACTTTAGCTGTTGTCATGGTGGATAATTTGAAAATTAGGGAATTTGAAAATTTGAGAATGCGATAATGTGGTAATGCGGTAATGCGATAATGTGGTAATGCGATAATGGGGAGCTTTGGCAGGCTTAGTGGCCAGAATGGGTTGATCGGATGTTTTTAGTTTAGGTGTTGGGATTGGTGTTGTCGGGGTTTTTAGGTTTGCGGCCACGTTTGGCGGGTGTGTTTTTAGCTGATTTATATGCGCGGGATGGTTCGGTTAGCATAGTTGAAAAATTATCCGGTATAGTTGGCCTACTTGTATGCTTTAATATAAAATTATTTGCTTCATCGAATGCTTCGGGTGCATAGGGGTCGTCGCCGTATTCGCGGACCATTTTTTCGGCAAGCCAGGTTGAGACTGTTTCCCTAATATCGAGGCCGTACAGTCCTGCAAATTTGATTACCTGTTCCCTTGTGGGGAGACGATCGCAGTTTTCGATGCGGCTGACAATGGCCTGGTCTAACTCGGTAACGGCTGCTACCTGACGAATCAATAATCCTTTTTCTTCGCGCTTCTGACGGAAGATGGAACCAAGGGCTGGTTTGTTGTGTGTTTCGGACATGGTTTATATTGTCATGACATTGTTTGGCAAATGTACGACAAAAAAAGAGGATTGGTGCGGGTGGTTGAAAATAAATTCTTGTAGGGTGATAAAATTGTTATGTATTCATACTCATTAAAATATGACGATATTTGAGGAGCGTGTGCAGCATGCTCTTTAGGAAGATGTCACAAACATAACAGGTTTTCACAAATTACTTTAATTCCCCCGCCAGAATTTTGTTTATACAGAGCTTCGTGTGGTGCGAAAATTTACCGGTTAACATCCATTGAAGGTATGAAAGATCGTTGATGGCTTTCTTTCCGATGTTTTTGCCGAAGGTGAAAACGATGTCGCCATATTCGTTACGGGTAAATTTTCTTTCGTAGTCGATGATAGTGTTGCCCTGGTTGCAAATAGTGTGGAGGGATTCAACGTTGGCTTCGAGGCCGTATTTTTCGATTTGGGCATTAAAGACTTCTACTGAGGCAAGGGTATCTGCCTCGGCACCATGAGCGCCGTCATGGTCTTT
>CAIXAQ010000473.1 GCA_903917425.1 uncultured Bacteroidales bacterium | reverse complement strand
ATTGACCTTTCTGATGCAATGGTCGATATTCCTGAATTTGCAAACCCAAGTGTTTTTGAACGGATGGACACTGTAATAAAGCGCATCAGCCTCGACACAACCATTATTGAGCAGAAATTTTTCCGTAAAACCTCTTCGGCAAAATCAGTTGAGCAAAAAGCCCGTGAATCGGCCGAATTTATCCTTAAACTTGACGAAAGCATGTACAACCTGATAAATGGTTACCAGGAAGTTAACTATGAAAAAGGCACAATGGAATTTATGTACAACCAGATGAACAGCATGAAACAGGATTACCTCGAATTGTTTAAGGGTGTTACAAGTATATCTGGCGAAACGTTCACATATTACTACGTTGTGGATAAAAATACTCCTTTGGAAACTTTATGCAGGTTTTCGATGAGTAAGGGTATTTTACCAAAAACAGCTACTTCAGGCGATGTGATCCAGATTCAGGCCACCAGTCTGAACAAAACCAATACTGTTAAATCAGAAACCGAAAAGATGAACACGGGGCAACACGATTCTCATGGGTTGTACTACCGTATTCCCGATAAAGCCAATGTGGCCGTAAAAATCGGAGGTCAGGTTAAACTTGAAACACAATTTGTTATCAATCAGTTTGGCGTAGTGACTTTTCTTCCGGCATCAAGTATTAATAATATCGGGATCGACAGCAATACAGGAACAATACGACGCGTTGTTTTGAAATAAAGGCACCGGCTTTCAACTTCTATTTAAATTTCCTGAAACGGAGCAATGAATTATAAAGAAATATTAATAAAAGCAATGCGTATTTCACTCATGCCAAGCGTTGAGTGGAAAACAATAAAAACCGAGCAGGAAACTCCACGTGAATTGATGTGGAATTTTGCTTTTCCAATCATCCTGTTTAGTGCAATTGGTCGCGATATCGGTTTGTTTTTTGTTGTAAAGGCCGTTTTGGGTTATTCCCTGAACCTGGCTATATTATTGGTATTTAACCTCATATCCTGGGTTCTGATTCCTTACCTTCTGATACTTATCGCCGCTTACATTCTCAATTTTGGCTTACCTAAACTGGGAATTGAAACAGATCTGCTTAGCGTTTTGAAGGTAGTTTTATACACATTCACACCACTTTTTATAGTTACTTTTTTTGTATACCTGCATCCATTGCTCCGGATTTTAATTCCAATCGGGATTTATGTTTTTATAGCCTATACGTTCTATGTTTTTTGGTACGGCGTTCAGGAATTATTCGATATTACCCTGGAGAAAAAGTTGCGCTTTATCGTAATTACCATTGTTGTCGGATTTTTAGGCATTTTTGTGGCCCAACACATTTATGGTCTGCTTTTAGGCTGGGTAATGCCTGGTATGGAAGCGTATGTTAAATAAAACTACACAAGAGCTTTCTTCAGCCTCACCAACTCGCCGAGCAGTTGGTCCATTAAATCGAGTCTAAGCATGTTAGCGCCATCCGATTTAGCTTTTGATGGTTTGGGATGAGTTTCCATAAAAAGTCCTTCTGCGCCAGCCACAATGCCTAATCTGGCCATTAGCGGAATGAGGTCGGGACGACCACCTGTAACTCCGGCAGGCTGGTTAGGCTGTTGAAGCGAATGAGTCACATCCAGAATTACCGGAACCCTGGCTTGCTGCATAACAGGGATATTTCGAAAATCGACGACCAGATCGGTATACCCGAATGTGGTTCCACGCTCGGTAAGCATTACCTTCTGGTTCCCGGTTTCCCTCACTTTTTCGACTGCGAAATGCATGGTTTCGGCTGACGAAAACTGGCCTTTCTTGATATTTACCACCTTGCCCGTTTCGCCGGCGGCAAACAATAGTTCGCTCTGGCGGCAAAGAAAAGCCGGTATCTGAAGAATATCGACATAATTAGCTGCAAGTCGGGCATCATTCTCGCTGTGAATATCACTTACCACGGGAACCTGGAATTTTTGCCTGATGCCTGCCAATACTTCAAGAGCTTTTTCATCGCCTATACCAGTGAAAGAGGAACTCTTTGAACGGTTTGCCTTACGGAACGAAGCTTTAAAAATAAAAGGGATTTTATATTTGTCAGTTAATTCGACCAACATTCTTGCAATTTCAACAGGACTTTCGGTGTCTTCAATCACGCATGGACCCGCAATCAGGAAGAAATTCCCAGTCTCAGTGTACTTTATAAATGGAATTTCGTTTAT
>CAIXAQ010000472.1 GCA_903917425.1 uncultured Bacteroidales bacterium | reverse complement strand
CCAGAACTCCCATCATGCCCTGCCACCAAAGAAAACTCTGGGCAAGAATAAATCCAAAAAAGGAAGGAAGGATAAGGAAATATAGACTCACATATTTAACGTCTCGAAGGTTTTTAAATCCTATTTTTATGTTGAGTATGATAAAAACAAGACCGGTTGTGCCCAATATTATCAATGGGTAGTTCATTATAAAAGGCAATTCCTGGAAATAATACCAGAACGAGCCCTTACCATACAATTCAGAACCACTGCTGCTGTAAGGCATTTTTGTAAAAAACCAAAGCAGATCGTGATGCAGCGGCCAACCGGCCATACTGAAAATAATAAAGCCGGTGAGCAAGAAAGGAAGTGCTTTGTATTGTTTCATCCACAGCAGTGCAGGGATAAACAGAACAACAAACATCATCCCTTCGGTACGGGCAAACGGAATCAGTGAAATTACAATGGCTGACCATATAAAACGCTTACTTACAAACAGATAGATGGATGATATGAGTACCAGACTGAAAAGGATTTCGGTCAGGCTGGTGTACATGATGAAAAGGTAAACCGGTGTGAAAACAGTGAAAACAATGGCAACCCAGGCATTTCGGTATTCCATTCGTACGGCAATGAGGTATGCAAACCATGCACTTAACAAGCCACAAACCAGGTTAAACACAATAGCTCCGCCATAGCCGAACTGAGCCAATGGTGCCGAAAGTATGGTGAACAGGGGTTTGCCCCAGTGATTCAGAAAATTGGCAGGATATTCAAAAGCATAACGAGCTAATTGGTAATGGGTAATGGAATCAGTTTCTCCGTTTACTCCGGTGGAAAACCAATGGAGTAAACCCAACACGATTCCGGTAATCAGCAGAACAAATGGGGCAATCGTTTTATCGGATAATTTCATACTGGTATTGACCGGTTTTGGGGATGTTTTTGCCTGAAAATCAATTTGACAAAGCTATAAATTCAATCGCATTTTACCAAGTAGTTACCTGGGTGTACAGTCCTATCCGCAAGCCAGGCAATCAGGTGGAAAAATACACTGTATAACCAAAACTCTCATCATCATTCGAAGGGTACCGGGAAAATTACCTGCTGAAGATATTGTATTTGGCAATGCAATAAAATGCCCTGAAACCGTCCTTCCAGCTGATCTTTTTCCCTTCGGCGTAGGTGCGTCCGTAATATGAAATACCCACTTCGTAAATCCGGATGTTTTTAATGCGGCTTATTTTAGCCGTTACTTCCGGTTCAAAACCAAAACGGTTTTCCTTCAGCTTAATGCTTTTTATAACGTCGGATTTGAACAGTTTGTAACAGGTCTCCATATCCGAAAGGTTGATATTGGTAAGTAAGTTCGACGAAAATGTGAGCAACCTGTTACCAATGGTATGCATAAAGAATAAGACTCTGTGAGGTCTTCCGCCTACAAACCGGCTTCCGTAAACCACATCGGCAAAGCCATCGAGTATAGGTTGCAGTAAAATATTGAATTCGCGTGGATCGTACTCAAGGTCGGCATCCTGTACAATAATAAAGTCGCCGGTTGCCGATTGTATGCCAGTGCGCAGGGCGGCACCTTTCCCGCGGTTGACCTCATGTTTCTGGTAATTGATTTCGATACCGGGAAATTCGCTGCGGAAGCGCATTAATTCGGCTTCGGTTCCATCCTTCGAACAGTCGTTTACTACAACCATTTCTTTTTCAATACCTTGTATAAGTTCAACAGCACTAACCCGTTGAAGGATATTGAATATGGTGGCCTGCTCGTTATAAGCAGGAATAATTACAGAAAGTTTGAGATTGGTATCTATAGCCATAGCAATATATTTATAAAAGAGAGCAGTTTTCTTACCCTTTAGAAAAAACAGGAATATGGACTCAGGTGCTTTCTGATTTAAAAATTATTCAGAAAATCTGGTATCAATATGCTTTCTTTAGCCGGTAAAATTACTATTATGGGCTCTATTATGCAAATGGAATCGAAATCAGATTTTTACCCTGATTAGCGTTAAGATATAGTTCAGTGAATAGTGACTTTAAGTAATCGTGCTCATATGCGCACAATCACAATATTTATTTTATGCCTGTGTAGGGGTAAAGCTGTGTACAGGTGTCTATATAAGCAAATGTAATTAATGGAAATAGCATTATGGTTGTTAAGCTACGACAAGATTATTATGGGAAATACTATGAACTAAAAAAGTCAGAATATGAGATGCTTTTATATGTTACTAATTGCTTTGTTTTCGCTAAATGCGGTGAATGCTCAATGGATAAACCAACAAAGCGGCACAACTAATAGCTTGTTTTCTGTTCGTTTTTCAAATGACAAAGTTGGTTATATTATTGGGGGAACCGGAACAATTTTAAAGACTATCGATAAAGGATTAAACTGGCTATCACAAATAAGCGGAACAAAAAAAACGCTATTATCGGTTTTTCCAATTGACTCGAATGTTTGTTACATTGTCGGGGATAGCGGGACAATTTTAAAAACTATAAATGGTGGTGCAAATTGGATGCAAAAACTAAGTGGAACCAGCGAATCTTTGCAATCAGTGTTTTTTTTAGATTCTAATACAGGTATTGTAGTCGGCACCAATGGAATTGTTCTGACCACTACTGATGGAGGACAAAATTGGGTTCCAATACTAAGTGGAACTATAGCTTCATTGAAATCTCTTTGTTTTACAAGTCGCAGTAATGGTTATATGATGGGACTACCCACTCACATATATAGAACTACAGATAGTGGATTGCATTGGATTGAATTAGGGAACGATTGGATTCAGCAAATCACATATTCTTATGATCAAGGAATACATTCCATCTTTTTTACTGATTCACTGAATGGGTATGCTGTCGGAAATAGTGCTGCTTATCTGCAAGGGGGAACATATATTATACTTGACAGATTCGTTACCAGTACTAAAAATACTGGCTCATCATGGAATGTACAACATGACTTCAACTGTGAATATGGAACTCTGTTTTTTATAGATACCGAAAAAGGATATGCGGTTGGCAGCAAAGGAGCCATCATGAGAACTACAGATAGTGGAATATCCTGGATTCCGCAAACAAGTGGCACAAGTTCTTCGCTGAACTCAGTTTTTTTTTACTGACTCTCTCCAAGGCTTTGCTGTTGGTTCTCAAGGGATCATTTTGTATACTAATAACGGCGGCACTAT
>CAIXAQ010000471.1 GCA_903917425.1 uncultured Bacteroidales bacterium | reverse complement strand
GTAATAGGTGCTACGAGCCAGAACCAACTCAGGTGGTCCACTTCGGCACCAAAAGTCATCAGTATTCGTGATGCATTCCCGTTTTGCAGTGCAAAACCAAATTGAATGCCTAAAAACCCAAAACTCATGTTCCAGATTTGCCAAAATGAAAGACGCGGTTTCTTGCCCATTTCCTTTACTTATTAAGTGATTGCGGTATGACAAAAATATTATTAAAATCGGACTATATTCAATAATGATGAAAAATATTACGATAAGCCTTATTAAGCCTGTTGTTTCTTACCCTGATTGTTGAAAAGTGATGAAAGAATAATCTTATTTCGAGGCAAAACATTCACCTGGGAATAAGCTCGGTTTTGTTCAGTAAAAATTCATACTTTTACCTGTTTTCAAAATAAATCTCAATGACTTCAGAAACTGAAACCCTATATGTACGCCCCACCTGGGACGAATATTTCATGGAAGTATCGCGTACCATAGCCAAGCGCGCCACCTGCGACCGGGGCCGCAGCGGGTGCGTGATTGCAAGGAATAAACAAATCCTGGTAACAGGTTATGTGGGTTCGCCGGTTGGCCTGCCTCATTGCGACGAAGTCGGGCATCTTTTCAAACAGGTGACCCACGAAGACGGGAAAGTTACCAACCATTGTGTTCGCACGGTTCATGCCGAGCAGAATGCAATATGCCAGGCTGCCCGGCTTGGAATTCCTTTGGAAGGAAGCACTTTGTATTGCCGTATGACTCCCTGCCGCACTTGCGCCATGCTTATCATCAATTGCGGTATAAAACGCGTTGTTTGCGAATTCAAATACCATTCAGGTTCCGAGTCGGAAGGGATGTTTATTGAAGCCGGTATCGAACTTGTTTATATAAATGAGGAAGTGTTGCAATATGCTAAACAACAGGTTGATAATATCGACCCGGCCGAAACAGGGAAATAGAATATGGATGAATAATCAGGTCGCCCTAAAATTTGTGAGTTCTTCTGGTTAAACCCTGTCAATGAAATCAATGTCCCGGAAATCAGTGTAAGAAATATTTTTTAGGGAAGAAAAGTGAACATTCATTGGCTGTTTTTTCGCAAAAGTGTCGATTCGATATGAAGGAGACTGCATGTCGTAACAAAGAGTATTGAAAATGTTTTGTACTGTATACAATACATTGCATAGTTGCGCAATCAGGAACGAGCCAATCAGGAACCATTTTATTTTGCTACATCAACAACATGCTTAATTGCTGTTTTTCCATGTTTTTTCTAAGACTAAAAATTTTTTTAAGTTTTTTAATCTTTCTATTGATTATATATTACTTTTGTCATGTAAAGAATCAATACTCTGATTCTCATACCATTCAAACAAAATATTTAATCCAATTCAAAACCTAACAATTCTGCTTATGAAAAAATTTACTCTTTTAGTTGCTTCGCTGGTACTGGTAACCCTTTTTGCCCAGGCTCAGATTGAACGCAACATGGTTTGTGTCGAGATCGGAACCGGCACCTGGTGTACCTATTGTCCCGGAGCTGCCATGGGAGCTGACGACCTGGTTTCGAACGGAAAACGTGTGGCGATTATCGAAAACCACAACGGTGATCCTTATGCGTATACCGCTTCCAATGCCCGGAATTCGTATTATGCCATTTCCGGATACCCAACCGCCAGGTTCGATGGTTTAAATGCTGTGGTTGGCGGCAGCCACACTGCCAGTATGTACTCATCGTACCTGCCGAAATACAACAGTGCTATCGCGGTTCCATCCCCTATCAAGATAGAATATACGGTTAGCCGTACAGGTCAGCAATTTACCTTCAATTTTACGATTACCAAAGTTGGTACCTTAGCCAATAACACATTGGTTTTCCAGTTTGCTGTTACGCAATCAGAAATTCAGGTTGTTTGGCAAGGACAAACGCAATGCAATTTTGTTAGCCGGGCGATGTTACCCGATGCTAACGGAACGGCCCTGGATTTTACCAGCACGAATGTTAAAACTGTCACCCTTGTTGCGAACATTGATCCTGCGTGGACTATGACAGATCTTGAGTTTGTTGCCTTTACCCAGGACAACGCCACAAAAGCGATTCAAAATACAATTCGCCCGGTAATGAGTGATTTTGCCGCTACCACACCAACCAATGTTTGTCAGAATAGCACCATCTCTTTTAATAACAGCAGCGTGGGCCGTCCATCCTCTGTATCCTGGCTTTTCCCGGGAGGAACACCTTCTTCTGCTTCAGCAGAGGCACCTTCGATTTTATACAAAACTCCAGGAACGTATGATGTAACTTTGATTACAACCACCGGGCTTGATGTTGATACAGTTGTAAAAGCCGGTTTTGTTACCATTCGTCCGGGTGCTATTGTAACTGTACCCACCGGAAACACACTCATTTGTACCAATAACCCCAACCAAACTACCGATTATGCTACTACCAGTACAGCAGCTACATCGTACCAGTGGGAACTTTATCCTACAGATGCCGGAACAATAACCAATAACGGCAACACTTGCACCATACACTGGGTAACCAACTGGTATGGTACAGCGAGCCTCAGGGTAAGAGGTTCCAACGACTGCGGTTTTGGTGCATGGACTGAATTTATGGATCTGACTGCTACTTCCTGCGTGGGGATCGACGAAAAAGACCAGGTTCAGCCTGTTTCAGTATATCCAAACCCTGCTTCAAAGGACATGAATGTTTCTGTCAACACAGGCACGAATGAAATCTTAACTCTCACTTTGATAAACACTTTGGGAAAATCTGTTTATAACAAAACCTTGAGTACAACTGGAAAACTAAATCACACCATCAATGTAAGCGGTTTAGCCGAAGGAATTTATTTCCTGAATGTTGACGGTAAAAAACTGAACTATTCACAAAAAGTGACTGTACAGCACTAATCGAACATCGTATGTATTAAAAAGCCTGTCTCTTCGACGGGCTTTTTTTTTATCTTCCTGAAAAAACAATCTATCAGTCAAGGTAATTCCGGGGTACATTTCACTATCCATAATCCAACATTATTTGTTATCTTTGGAAAGCAGCCATACGTATCTTTCCCTATGTGTGTTTCGTAATCCTTACAATCATGATGAAGACTTTGTCACTTAGCTTTTACGCCTTTTTCATAATTTGTTTACTTGCATTTTGTAAACAGGAAGTAAGGAATTCTTCCGGGGGAAAGACTTCGGACATCCAACAGGATGTTGTTCCTGGTACATTTGCAGATAGCCTTCTTGCAGATGCCATTCATATAACGAGTATACCACGCCTGGAAATTCCAAAAATCAAACCGGAAGAGAGTATTATTTCACATACCGGGTACTCCTTTTTATTTAATGATGCATATAAACAAGCTGAATGGGTTGCTTACGAACTGACCAAAGCAGAAACAAATAATGTATATACCCGGACCGATAAATTCGTGCCCGACCCCGATGTTAAAACAGGAACTGCAACTGAGAGCGACTATTCCGGATCGGGTTTCGACAGGGGACATTTGGCACCTGCCGCAGATATGGGCTGGTCGGCAACAGCTATTGCCGAATCCTTTTATTACAGCAATATGAGTCCTCAAAATCCGGGCTTCAACAGGGGTATTTGGAAAAAACTGGAAGAACAGGTGCGTACCTGGACCATAGAAAATGATTCTCTCTATATTGTCACCGGTCCTGTATTAACAAAAGGCCTCCGAACTATCGGTGAGCATAAGGTCGCGGTTCCTGACTATTACTACAAGGTTATCCTGGATTATACCGAGCCCGGAATTAACGGAATCGGATTTATTCTTCGTAATGCAAGTTCAGGTTTGCCGCTCAAAGATTTTGCCGTAACGATTGATAGTGTTGAAAAATTTACCGGCTTCGATTTCTTCCCTTTGCTACCTGACAATCAGGAACAAATGATTGAAAAAACGCTATGTGATACCTGCTGGTCGTGGAAAAGCACCAAGAAAAAGAGTACAAAATAATTCTGAGACCCTTTTTTGTGCTGTTTAACCTTTGCTTCTGAAACCTGAAAAACAAACTGTTAATCCCTGATTACAAATAACAGGCCTATGCTCCCGAGCAACT
>CAIXAQ010000470.1 GCA_903917425.1 uncultured Bacteroidales bacterium | reverse complement strand
CTCGGGATCCTGGAGAAATACAATATTAAAGCCACCTTTTTCTGTGTTGGCGAAAATGTACAGAAATATCCTGAAGTTTTCGAGATGTCGCTCAGGCAAGGACACGCTGTTGGCAATCACACTTTTCATCATGTAAAAGGCTGGAAAACTGACCACGATTCCTATTTATCGGAAATTGAGCAATGCAAGCAACTTGTTAAAAGCAAATTGTTCCGGCCGCCGCACGGACAAATCAACCGGAAGATAGCACGGCAAATCCGAAAGGATTACAGTATCATCATGTGGACAGCGCTTACCGGCGATTACGATACAAATCTTACCGGCGAACAATGCCTGGCTAATGCCACTAAAAATACGAAACCAGGTTCAATCATTGTGTTTCACGACAGCCTGAAAGCCCACGAACGATTGGAATACGCGCTTCCCTTGTATATTGAATTCTGCCTCAGAGAGGGATATTCATTCGGGATACTGAGATAATTTGATAATTTGATAATTTGAAAATTTAAAAATGTGGGAATTTGAAAATTCGATAATGTGATAATGTGATAATGTGATAATGCGATAATGTGATAATGTGATAATGCGATAATGCGATAATGTGATAATGCGATAATGAAGAATATGAACGTGGAACCAGGAACTTGGAACCTTGAACTATTTTGAACCTTAAACGCGCAGCTATTGAACTTTGAACCTTTTTTACCTTTTAATTATAAATTTCTCTGATGTTATTCCATCTTTATATCCAATTTTGAGAATATACATGCCATTCAGTAGGTTTCCCGTGTTTATCTCAATCAGACTATTATTTTGTTTTTCTAACTGCACTGATTCCATTTTTCCATCCATTGTACTAATTCCCAGTATATTGATCTTTCCAAGGTTGTGTTGTACATATAAACGATCGGTGGCAGGATTAGGCATCAGCAGTAGATTTTTTCCGGAAGGCAAGTCTGAGGTTCCTAAAACCACATTATTGTGGGCTGATACCAGCCTGAGATCCGGGTCAAATTTCAGTGAATCGACTCTGAAACCGGGCTTAGCAGTGAACATTTCACCCGAAAAAGTGTGGTTGAAAACTATAATTGTATCTCTTCCCGACCCAAAAAATTGTACTGGAACCGGCATCTCGAAAAACGAAACGGAAGGATGTGTCTGGCTCTGATAGATTGTTACAGAAATTTCATTATCAGACAATTGCCCCACATTTACGGTATATATCGGATAGCCCTGACCATAGAGCCAATCGGCGAAAAATTTCGTCAGATCTTTTCCGGAAGAGGCCTCCATATGAAAAATGAAAAAGGAGGAGCGGGCAAATCCATGTTTAAGTTTAGGATCATTCAGGTAGTTTTTTATGCCGGCGAAAAAGGCATCATCGCCAATTACCCAACGCAGCATGTGCAATAGCGTTGCACCTTTGCTGTATGAGAGCCGGTCATTAAAAATGCGGTCAACACTCGTTGTATCATCGCAATACACCGAGCCGGCCGAATCGGAACATACAAATGAAATTTCGTTATTTTTCCAGATAGGCCAGTAAAATCCGTTGAACATATGCTCGTAGGTGAGCCCGGCAGTGAAGGTGGCAAAGCCTTCGTTGAGCCATATATCGTGCCACGAATCGCAGGTTATCATGTCGCCAAACCATTGGTGTGCCAATTCGTGCGCGATAATTTCGTGGTTAAAAGCTCCTTTTCCCAGGAAAGTCATCGTCTGGTGTTCCATGCCGCCACCCCACCCAAACTCAGCATGGCCGTATTTTTCGGCCTTGAATGGGTAAGGTGTAAAAAGGCTTTCGAATAAAGCCAAAACAGGCAGAACACCGGCAGCACTCTGGCGGACAGTGGCCGAATCCTCGGGATACACATAATTCAATACCTCCAATGAATCGGAGCCGGTAATATAGTAATCCGAAAACCGGGCATAATTGGTCGAGGCAATGGCAATTAAATACGACACAATCGGGTACCTGTGTTTCCAGTGTGCCAGCGTGTAGCCCGTATTATATGGAGTTTCACTTACTAATAATCCATTGCTGGCTACATGATTCCCGACAGGGGTAACAACAAATACATCAATAGAATCAATTTTGTCGGTAAGATCGTTTTTCGAAGGCCACCAGTCGGAAGCACCGTAGGGTTCGGACAAGGTCCACATTCCGGGCGCGCCGGCATGAATTTCGTTTCCAAAAGATCCAAAACCACTGGTCGTCGGGTTGCCATGATAATAGACTGTAACCGAATCTAAAGTGCCCTGGGGTGTAATTTCGTCAAAAGGAATATTGACAACATTGCCTGTATGATCAATACTGGACATTTTACCGCGATGGAAGGCCGAATCGGCAGACATAGTTGCATTTAGCTCGAACTGAATGCTGTTCATGCCTGCTTGTGTTGCCACGAAACAGGAAGTGACAGAGCCGCTGATAAAAGCCTCTGCCGGATCGGCAATCCAGAAAAACCGGTGGTATTTTAAGTCGTAATTATTTACAATAAGTTCTTTATGAGGATTTAACAGTTTCCTATGCTCAATTTTCTCATTTGCCGAAATCAAACCAAGGGTTTTTAATGAAGGACCTTGCTGGGCAAACAGGCACAAACCTGGTAACAGGAAAAAAAGTAAGATTATTATTCGGATGTAAAAGACTTTCATAAATCAGAAATGATGGTTTGCAAGTACAAAGGTACTGCTCAACAGCAATATTACACTTAGTGCAGGATAAAATAGATCAATCCATATATACCCGGTGCCGGAACCCAAATTTCCAAAAAACAAGGTATGCTCTGCGATATCTCCTGGAATTTGGGACTTGAAATTTGGAATTTGGGACTTATTGAATCCGGAATGATTCGCTATGCTCCAACGTTCTGCTTAACTCGCCAAATTTTCACCATCTTTGCAAAAGCAAATTCAATGAATCTATGTTCCCATTTTTGCAAACGCAACTCCGCCTTTTTATAAAAATAGTTATTCCGGCTACCCTGGTTTTATATGCTGTTGCCTGCGCTACCATTGTTACGCCAACCGGTGGGCCGAAGGATATTACACCGCCTGTAATGTTAGGCTCGAATCCCCAAAATCTCTCAACTAACTTCAACGGCAAAAAAATAGTAATCAATTTTGATGAGTATATCGTATTAAAAACGCCGGAGAAATTCCTGCTCATATCACCACCTATGAAGGAAATGCCTGATATCAGCGTTAAAGGACATGCCGTGATTATAAAAATTGCAGATACTCTTCGTGATAACACTACATACAATTTTTACCTGGGTGAAGCCATTGTAGATATAGCCGAAAGCAACCCGGTTGCCAATTTTAATTTTGCTTTTTCAACAGGTCCGGATATTGACTCCCTTAGTCTTTCCGGAAATGTTACCGATGCTTTTTCGCGCATGCCGGTGAAAGCCGCGCTTGTAATGTTATACAATGATTTTACTGATTCGGTGCCCATGAAACAGATTCCCATGTATGTGTCGCGCACGACCGATAAAGGGAATTTTCGGTTCAACAACCTGGCATCAGGGAAATACAGGGCTGTTGCACTCATTGATGGCAACAGCGATTATATGTATAACCTGCCTACCGAAATGATAGGCTTTAGTTCCGATTCCGTTCATCCGTATTATAATGCCATTGATTTAAGCGATACCAACGCTGTGAAAAAAGCGGATTCTACAATACAGAACCTGGTATCCATCAACCTGTTTCCCGAACCTGATTCAATTCAACGCATTGTTAAAAGTGTGCTTTCGGCAAAAAACAGGATTTCGGTATTTTTTCGCTATCCTATGAAAAAACCGGGATTGCGAGCACTGAATGTACCTGATTCCTTGCCTTGGGCCTTGCAGGAATGGAATCCCTCCCTTGACACACTAAATGCCTGGCTGGTTAACAAGCCGGATACGCTTAACCTCGAAATATCGGAACGCGGAGTAGTTCTCGACACGGTGACAATTTCAACAAACATGAAAGTGACTGCGAAGACGCGCACCAAAGAAGCAATTACCGCAATAAAAGCCGTTTTCGATACGGTTGCTACTCCTGCAAACCCCAAAATACCCGGGCGATCGCGGGTTAAGGATGCCGCGGCCGTTTTAAATTACACCACTTCGCTTAGCAACGGATGGCTTGGTTGCAATAACCCATTGATAATCAGTTTTTCGAATCCGGTTGACAGCTGCAGCCTGAAATCTATACAGCTCATTTGCATGACAAAACTGGATACTGTAACCATAACTCCGCAAGCCAGGTTTATGGATACAATCCATCGCCACCTGGAGGTAATCCATAAGTGGAATTCAACTGATATATACGATTTATATATCCCGGAAGGCTCGTTTACCGATATATACGGCGATATCAGCGATTCGGCGCATACAGTGTTCCGGATGAAGCCATTGGAAGAATATGGAAGATTCGCCGTAACCATCAACCGCAGGGAACCCGGATGCCCGATACTGGTTCAGCTTTTAAATGAAAAAGGTCTGGCATTAGACCAACAGGTAGTCACGACCGGGAAACGTGTTGATTTCGGGCTGCTTCCACCTGCAAAGTATGGTCTGAAAGCCATTATGGATGCAAACGGAAACGGGCGGTGGGATACAGGCGTATTCCTAAAGAAAATCCAGCCCGAAATAGTACTTATCCACCCGAATATTTTTCAGGTGCGTACAAATTGGGAACTGGAAGAAACCTGGGATTTTTGATCCTGGCAAACTATTTGAATAAACTGCTTTCGCCTCCTTACTGGGCCTCGTTGCACTTATTGATACAGGTAATAATATCGAGAAGTGTGCTGTTCTTTAACGAATAATGAATCTGTTTCCCATCGCGTTTGGAAGCAAGTATGCCTTTACTCTTTAGAATATTAAGGTGATGGGATGCCGCAGCCTGCTCGATACGCAAAGCTTCGTAAATTTCAGTCACATTAAGTTTCTTATTATTATTCAGCAATTCGATAATAGCTATACGCATAGGATGAGCCATAGCACGCAGTTTACTTGCGGCGGCTTCGAGTTTAACAATGTCAAGTTTAATACCTTCAGTCATTTTTTTAATATTTTTTCTGCAAAAGTATAAATAAATACATTACGGCGTCGTAAATATGTAAATTTATTCATTTGTTTAATAAATAATTTATATTATTGATAATCAATAATATGTGTTACGATGTACTGGTCTAAACCGCAAAAACCCGGGTTTCAAGGGTGAAATCCCGAAACTTAAAACGGATCGGATTACATTTTTACACCGCAGCACTCTCAAATAAACCGGTAAATGAGAATTTTGTTCCATCAAATAAGCCTTTATCACTCAGTTTCAGTTCAGGAATTACCAGCAAGGCCATAAACGAAAGCGTCATAAAAGGAGCTTTTAAGGAACCTCCCAATTCAATTGCTTTTTTATTAATAAGCTCGTACTTTTTAGCTACTTCATATCCATCGGTATCTGCCATTAAACCGGCGACAGGCAAAGGAAGTATATCCAGGTTTTGCCCATCGGTAACTGCAATTCCTCCTTTTTGCGCAATCAAACTATTGATTACAAGTACCATGTCATCGTCGTTTGTGCCGACACAAATAATATTGTGGCTGTCGTGAGCCACAGTTGAGGCCATTGCGCCATTTTTAAAACCAAAACCATTGATAAATGCGAAAGCTGGTTTCGAAGGCTCATAGCGGTTAATGACTGTAATTTTCAAAATATCATTTTGTAAATCATTTTCGACTTTCCCATCCAAAATAATTGGATCCACCAGTATTTTTTTTGTCACCAAATCTCCGTCAAAAGCCCTGATAACTTGTAATTTACCATTTTTAGCTTTAACCTCAAGGTCTGACTTTTGAATAGGCTGAGCTAAAAAACGGTTTGGCGATTCGTAGCTGAACGATTCCAGCATCGTTTTCCCCTTGGCAGCCACCAAAGTTCCATCAATGTATGTTTTTTGAATATTGAAATCAGTAAGGTTATCTACTATTACAATGTCGGCAGCATCGCCGGTTTGGAGAAGTCCCGAACTGAGTTTATAATGCAACACCGGGTTAAGCGTGCAGGCCCTGATAACATCCATGGCATTGAAACCTGCTTTCATGGCACGTTTCACAAGCAGGTTAATGTGGCCGGCAACAAGGTCGTCGGGGTGCTTGTCGTCACTGCAAAACATCACCTTTTCGGGATGACTTCCGAGCAAGGGAATCAAAGCCTCGAAGTTACGTGCCGCACTTCCCTCCCGTATGAGGATATGCATCCCGGCATTTATCTTGTCATTGGCTTCGGCAATGGTAGTACATTCGTGATCGGTGGTTATTCCTGCTGCTGCATATTTGTTGATATTTCCGCTGTCGAGCCCAGGAGCATGACCATCAACCGGTTTATTATAATGCTTTGCCAGAGCCAGTTTCTGATGAACTTCTTCGTCCCCAAAAATCACCCCGGGAAAATTCATCATTTCCGAAAGGTAAAAAATGTCGTCACGTTTTAGTAATTCATCTATCTGTGAGGCATTTATAACTGCTCCGGCCGATTCGAAACCGGTAGCCGGCACGCAGGAGGGAGCGCCAAAATGAAATTTAAATGGCGAAAGATTCCCGTTTTTTATCATAAAATCGACACCGGCAATTCCAAGCACATTGGCAATTTCGTGGGGATCGGAAACGGTGGAGGTTGTACCATGCACTACAGCAAGCCTGGCAAATTCGGCAGGAACCAGCATGGAGCTTTCGATATGCACATGTGCATCAATTAACCCGGGAAGAATATACTGGTTGTCGGCTATATCGCAGGGAGTTACGGACGAAATTTTTTCATTCTCAATTTCAATCTTACCAGGATAGATTTTTCCGGCAACAACATCAACAATCTGGCCGGTAATGGTTAGGGGATTTTTCATAATTAAAAACGGTTACATCCAATACAAAAGTAAAGGATAATTACTTAGATAGAAAAAAAATTACTGATCAGGATAATTCAATTAGACCGATTTGTAAACCGGGATAATTTCGCGCTGCAGATCCGAAAAATATTTTTTTGT
>CAIXAQ010000469.1 GCA_903917425.1 uncultured Bacteroidales bacterium | reverse complement strand
CCCTAACTTTTTCATTTTTAATTTAATGTTATGTGTTTTGCGTTCTTTTTGGTTTTGGCTTGCCCAGGTTAGGTATAATGGGATTTGCGAAACGACTATTTAAAAACGAAAATAAGCCCAAAATTAATCGTATGTCCAAAATCATTGTTATAGAATTTTGGATGATAGCCTGCCAACAAGCCCAATATTCCATCAACCGAGCCGCTCATGCTTAACTCAAACCCTGGGGTAACAGAAACAATTAAACCTCCCTGCAGTGAAACGATCGGATAAATACCCGTCGGACAACCGATGGCTATTAGTGGTTTAAAGGCTTTTTTGCCAAAAATATATTCGAAGCTTAAAGGGATTTTAATATTGTATTGGGTTGGGTGGTTCAAATCTTGTCTTCCATAATTCCTTGCCGAATATATCAAGCCTGTTTTTACATACAATCGTTCGTTCCGTAATGGCCGGCCTACATGGAACAGTAGCCCGAATTGAGGTGTATATTCTTTGTTGTGGTGGTTAAAGCCGGAAAGAACTTCCATTTTATACGCGACTTTGGGAACGTCTTTCGTGTAATTGACGCACTCATGGTCGTTGCATACGGCTTTATGGTAGTCAACCGAAAGTTTTACCAGGTCGGCCTGTTTAAGCCTGTCTATTTTATCAATTTCCGGAAAAAGGGCAGGAGCATCCTCCATATACAACTTCATCACGCCCAAATACCTTTTGTCTTTTTTCAGGTATTTTGATCCGCCAATAGTGGTGATGTTTTCGACATTGTCCTTCAGTTCAACGAGTTTTCCATCATCCTTTTTAATAAAAAACCGGCCAAAATCAGTTATCGAATACAAATCAATTTCACCATCTACCAGAAATTCAAGAAAGTACCAATTCAGCTTTTTGTTGTACTCAACTACCTGTTGCGAAATAAAATACCGGCCACCTATAATCCTGAAGGCATCAATTTCCTCTGGCAGAATTTTTATGAAATTGGCAGCATAATTGCTTTTAAACTTAATGTATTGCTGGTTTTTGCCCATATAACCAATGCCATATATCGTATCTGTTTGTTTAATGATATAGGACGGTTTATTAATCGTCTGCGAAAATGCAGTTCCAATAAAAAACAAAATAAAAAATATGGCAAGTGAGTTTTTTCCCTTCATCGGGTAATTATTTAAAAAATTAGTATAACTGCATGATATTCAATGCATCCAAAAAATACCTTATTTCATGTATTTGAGAAATCCGCTGTATCCCCAGATGAAAACCAACGACAGGAAAATGTTGGTTCCGGGCATCGGAAAACCTTTTATAAATGCCATAGGTAATATTAACAGCAGGATTTGTGAAGCTGCATAAAAGTGAAACCCCACTTTTTGCATCCGCCATAATAGCAGGGCACCGGCAAAAGAAACTCCATATAAAATGGCATTCAGAAAAAAGAAGATTCTGCCTGCCGACAGCATCAATTCTATCAATTCCCTGTTTTGCTCATCAGGGATCAGGGCTAAATTATTCGAGAAATAAGTATGTACCAGCCCGATGATGCCATAGGATAAAAAGCCCAATCCGCTTCCAACGAAAGTGAAGACACACAGGATTTTAAGCAACACCAGATTGGGTATTGCTTCTTTTGGTGGGAGTTGCTGTTGTTCTTCCATTTTTATAAGATATTATCTGTCAGTGTTAAAGGTATTTTAAGAGGCATTATAAAACGTAAGCTTCTTCATTATTCATGGACCCTGGGACTTGTTAAATAAGGGAATTGCTGACTATCACTGCTCCGGCACTCTTCCTATTCTGAATGATTCATAAACTTTTAAAAAGACAAAGGCTAAAGATTAAAGGGTCAGAACTTTACGAAAAACAATCATAAAAAAATCTATGCAAATAAATAATGAAATTGATTTGCAACTGCCTGACTTTAAACTTTTTACTTTTCTAACGCATGAATAATGCAGGTTATATGTTTCAGGACCAAATTTATCTTTTTTTCTCCAGCAATTGTGTCTGAAAATATTTTTAAGCACCTTAAAATGTTGTAAATGACTTACTTTTGTAACCTATTATTGAACTATTAGTCAACCTTATACGAACCTTATACGAACCTTATACGAATCTTATACGAATCTTATACGAACTTTTTACGAATCTTATAGGAATTCCAATAGTACTTTCCATTTTCCTTCTTTTCGGCTGCCAATTCTTTCAATTACACCGCTTTGTCTAAGCTTTTTGATATTATTCTGCACCGCTCTTTCACTTATGCCAATAGCCTTACTCAATTTTAATGAAGTTATTGATTCATTCTCTCTGATAAGTTTCAGGATATGCAACTGGTTTTCACTTAGAGTAACAGAATCAATTGTTTTTGGTGCAAAGGCAAGCGGGCGTTTCAGAATAATGGTAAACATTCCCTCCATCCGATATTCAGGTGCCTGAAGCCCATTTCCTACCATTAATTCTTTCATACGTGTAATACCCGAGCCAACTTTTTCGACCAGGTGCATACGCTCGAACAATCCGAAAACCAAAGGATTCCTTGAAAGGCTTTTACGCCCGAACTCCTTACCTATTGCAGCTAACAGACCACCAGGGTTAGTTATTTCCACCCTGTCGTCAAATACTTCGATGGTGGTTACAGCTCCTTTCTCATAATAATCGCGATGTGAAAGTGAGTTAATGATTGCCTCCCTAAAGACAGTTTCGGGTATTTCCCAATTCTCTTTACGTGCTCCTCCGCCTTGTCCTTCAATATCGTATGCAATATTTAATTTCCCCCTAAGCCAATCTTTGGCTTGCAGATATTGTTGAAAAACAGGTCCTCCGTATTTTTTATCATCAGAAATGAAGCGCTTATCATTTCCATCAAACCTGATGCATCGGATAATCGCCTGTTCATAAAAAGTTTCAGGATGTTCGCCGAAAAACAGCACCGCTCCACTTTTGAAATGGCCATCGTCAACGAAGAGTTGCAGATTTTGTAATATCTGCTGATCCGTAATTGATGCATGAATATTGGCTTCTGTGCGGAATACTTTAAAGTTCAACGGGTCAATTTGGGTGGAAACGTCGAATGTGGTGCAAACGGTTTCATCAAAATAGAGTTTATCTGTTTGCTGAAAAAAATCACGCATTTCGGCGGCAGTAGTGAGTTTTTGTGTATTGGGACCCACCCTTACATAGATTGCGCCCGAAAGAACATAGGGCTTGTTTTTACCTGATGGAATCTCCAAAACAGCAACATTGAGACCATCTATATTCACAATTTCAAGTTTACAGTATAAAGCCGGTGTTATTTCTCCAAGAGAGTTTTGAATGGCCGACCGTTTAGCATTATCAATAGTGATGCCCTTGATTGTATTATGGTCATCAACACCAATCAAAACAACACCACCGGCAGAATTTGCTAAAGCGCACACTTCTTCCGTAAGTTCTTTTACCTTTTGAGGTATCCGAACTTTAAACTCAGCGTTGTAACCTTCACCACTGCTTACAATATCTTTTATCTCTTGGCTTGTCAATATTTTTAATGTTTTTTGAATAAAATAAATATCATAGGGTGAACAATAAGCGTATTAGTAACTATGTTTAAAGCTGAACATTGACAGTAATTGTTGATTATGTGTCATTGCACAGTATTTTGGCTTTTACTATCAACTTTTCAAAATGAACATCTGTACATTGACTTAATTTAGCATTAGCCCATTTACGCTTATCTCTACCCCAGGCATCCGGTAACTTTTTCAACTTCTTCAAGTATTTCGCACGATTTTACCAATGCCTTCATGGCATTGTGGTCGTTGTACAAAGGACGGTCAATTTCCAGGAAATCAACATAACGGCGGATTACTTCCTTGGCTTTAGTTACTCCGGCACCAAAAGCATATTCGCGGAAGTCAAGAGCCTGGGCGGCCGCCATCAGTTCGATACCCAGTATTCCATAGGCATTATCCATGATCTGGAAATTTTTAATGGCGGTATTCATGCCCATGCTTACAAAATCTTCCTGGTCGGCTGCCGCCGGAATGGATTGTATACAGGCTGGTGCTGATAAAATACGCTGTTCAACTATCTGCATGTCAGCAGTATATTGGCTCAGCATAAGTCCTGAGAACATGCCGGCACCTTTTGTTAAAAATGCAGGCAAGCCGACGCTTAATGCCGGGTTGTTGAGGCGGTTCATGCGGCGTTCGCTCATTACGCAAACCATGGTAATTACCATTCCTGCCATATCCATAGGGACCGAAACCGGTGATCCCTGGAAATTAGCACCTGAAAGCTGCATGTTTTCTTCAGGGAAAAATATGGGATTATCGCCAACTCCATTCAACTCAATCTCGACTTGAGAGCGTGCATATTTAAGCGCGTCATGAGCAGCGCCTATAACCTGTGGTGTGGAACGCATACTGTAAGCATCCTGAACCTTGCATTTTACGCGGCCTTCGGATAAATCGCCACCCGAAACCATTTTACGTATGGCTTCGGCACTGCGCACAGCACCTGCAAATCCACGCACTTCGTGTATTCTCGAATCGTAGGGTTTCATGTTTGCTTTCAATGCTTCGAGCGACATAGCAGCTGCGATTTCGGCCTGTTTCAGGAAATTATTGGCATCGACCAGGAAAATGGCACTCATGGCGGTGAGCACGTTAGATCCATTGATGGTTGCCAGTCCATCGCGCGCCATAAGCCCGGGAATAGGTATTCCTGCTTTGTCCATGACAATTTTACCATCGAGCAGTTCGCCTTCGAAATAGGCTTTCCCTTCACCCATAAGTAGCAGCGCGATCTGCGACATGGGAGCCAGGTCGCCGCAAGCACCCACGGAACCTTTCTGGCAAACGAATGGAGTTACGCCTTTATTCAGCATTTCGACAAGCGTTTGGGTAATCTCAGGTCTGCAACCCGAATTGCCATGCGCATGCACGTTGATGCGTCCGAGCATGGCACCGCGGACATATTCTTCGGGCATGGGATCGCCAATGCCTGCAGCATGGTTATATATAAGGTATTTCTGAAAATCTTTCACCTGGTCGTCGTTCAGAACAACCTCCGAAAATTCGCCAATACCCGTGTTAACTCCATACATGATTTCGTGAGCATCAATCTTGCGTTCGAGCATGGCGCGGCAGGCAACAATCCTGCTCAAAGCTTCGGGATGCAATTCCACTTTCTGGCGGTTGCGTGCAACATTGACTACATTTTCGATGGTCAGGCCCTGGCCTGTGATGATTAGTGTCATGGTTTGTTAGGGGTTGGTTTTTAGGGGTTTGGGGTTTGGGGGTTGGATGAGGGGCGACAAGGTGAAGGGTGAAAGGGTGAAGGGTGACAAGGTGAGGGGTGACAAGGCGAGGGGTGACAAGGCGAGGGGTGACAAGGCGAGGGGCGACAAGGCGAGGGGCGACAAGGCGAGGGGTTTTAATCCGATGATTTATTTGAACCTCGCCCATACCGCTCATTTTCAAATTTTCAAATTATCGCATTATCACATTACCACATTATCGCATTTTCAAATTTAAAGCAAACCTACTGAAAAAATCTTTTAACCGATTAATATTTG
>CAIXAQ010000468.1 GCA_903917425.1 uncultured Bacteroidales bacterium | reverse complement strand
TTGAACCTTGAACGCGAAGCATTTGAACCTTGAACGCGAAGCATTTGAACCTTGAACAAGAAATAAAAAGCAACTTAGTTTTTAAAAAAAACACTAACCCATAAAACCCCTTGACATGAAGAAAAAAAGCCCGTTAATGATTGTTCTCATAATGCTTATTTTCTTTGTGATTTCGTTTCTGACAAACATTTTAGGCCCGATAATTCCGGATATTATCAAGAGCTTCAACCTGGGGATTGGGATGGCGGGATTTTTACCCTTTTCATTTTTTATTGCATATGGGATCATGTCGGTGCCAGCCGGGATTATGATTGAGAAATATTCGGAAAAAACGGTGATGCTTGCTGCATTTTCGCTTGCCTTTGCGGGTGCGCTTATGTTTGCCGTGTTTCCAAGCTTCAGGGTAGCGTTGCCATCTCTTTTCATTATTGGGATCGGAATGGCGATGCTGCAGGTGGCGATTAACCCCTTGCTTCGTCATTCGGGAGGGGAGGAGAATTTCGCTTTCTATTCGGTTTTGGCGCAATTGGTGTTTGGTTCAGCTTCGTTTTTAAGTCCCCAACTATACAGCTATCTTGTTCAAAATGTGCATAGTGAAAATACGTCCCTGTTTATCCGCCTGCTCAATCCTATAGTTCCGGCCAAACTCGAGTGGGCTTCGCTTTACTGGGTTTTTGCCCTGGTAGTGCTGGCGATAATCATCGTAATCTGGATCATAAAATTCCCAAAAGTGGAACTGAAAGAAGATGAAAAGATTGAAACCGGCCAGGCTTTCAAAGAGTTGCTTTCGAACAGGCAAGTAATCCTGTTCTTTGTGGGTATATTTGCTTATGTGGGCACCGAGCAAGGCATAGCCAACTGGGTTTCCAAATTTCTGCAAACGTATCATGGGCTTGACCCCGCCACCACCGGGGCCAATGTTATTTCGTATTTCTGGGGATTACTAACTGTGGGCTGTTTGCTGGGACTGCTGCTGCTCAAACTCTTCGACAGCCGTACCGTTTTGATGGTTTTTAGTTCAGGGGCCATACTTTCGCTTGCAGCAGCCTTGTTTGGTCCGGCTACAGTTTCCATGTATGCTTTCCCGCTAACCGGATTTTTTGCTTCGGTGATGTGGTCGGTAATTTTTTCGCTCGCGTTAAACTCTGTCCCGGCGCATCACGGCACATTTTCGGGAATCCTTTGCACTGCAATTCTGGGTGGTGCAGTTGTTCCGCTGCTTATCGGTGGCATTGGCGAACTTATCGGTCTAAAATTTGCCATGCTGCTGCTTTTCGTTACCCTGGGATACATTTTCAGTATCGGGCTTTGGGCCAGGCCACTCGTAACGAATAAAACATTTGCAGGTTGATCCTGGCAGGAATTTTTTTTGATGTGCTGGATGATAATTAGAGGATATTAAAGAATCAGTTGAAATGAATCAAATTTCTTTGTCCTCTTGTGATGGCACAAAAAGGAAGAGAAAGATATTGGATTCAATATATTATTATCTATTATACTGAAGCTGGAAGTCAACACCTTCATACTTTCACCATAAATCACTAATTTTGCAGCCTTAAGCGCGCCGCTTTCAGGTGAATAACGACAAACATTAACTACATTTAATAAAAGCTTCGGGCTTTAAACACTCTATATATTATGCAAACAGTAGTAAGCGGAATCAGGCCTACGGGCAATCTTCACCTCGGAAATTATTTCGGGGCTATGCAGAACTTTGTAAAAATGCAGGAAACGGATAATTGCTATTTTTTCATCGCCGATTACCATTCGCTTACCACACATCCTACCCCCGCCGATCTACATGGCAATGTAAAACAAGTGCTGGTCGAATACCTGGCCTGTGGCCTGGATCCCGAAAAAGCAACCCTGTACCTGCAAAGTGATCTGCCTGAAACAGCCGAATTATACCTGTTCCTCAACATGAATGCCTATATGGGCGAATTGGAACGCTGCACTTCTTTTAAAGACAAGGCCCGCACCCAGCCCGAAAACGTAAATGCCGGTTTGCTGACTTATCCCACGCTGATGGCTGCGGATATTATTCTGCACAAAGCACATAAGGTTCCCGTTGGCAAGGACCAGGAACAGCACCTCGAAATGACACGCACTTTTGCCAACCGGTTTAACCGCATGTACAACGTCGATTATTTCCCTGAACCGGTTGCCTATAATTTTGGCGAATCGCTGGTAAAAATTCCCGGATTGGATGGCAGCACCAAAATGGGTAAAAGCGAAGGCGAAGGCAATGCCATTTTCCTTTTCGATTCGCCCGAAGTGATCCGCAAAAAAGTAATGAAAGCTGTTACCGACAGTGGCCCGACAGAACCCAACCAGGCAAAACCGCAGGCTATCGAAAATTTATTCAACCTGATGAAAGCCTTATCGGAACCCGAAACGGTACAGTTTTTCGAAGATTCATACAACGCCTGCGCCGTGCGTTACGGCGATATG
>CAIXAQ010000467.1 GCA_903917425.1 uncultured Bacteroidales bacterium | reverse complement strand
CATAAACTAAAAATAGCTGATAAAGAAGCAAACGAACTTGAATACTGGTTACAATTATGCAAACTGGCTGAAAATTATCCAGATCCCTTATCACTCGAAAATGAACTCTTGGAAATAAAAAAAATACTCTCAAAAATAATCTCAACATCAAAATCTACAACAAAATAGTCTAAATATCAACAATTCAGCACATTACTACATTAATCCATTACCACATTACCACATCACCACATTACCACATTACCACATTAGTCCATTAGCACATTAAAAAATATGGTCGACTACACGTATACATTACTTATTCCGCTGATTCCTTTTTTGCTGTTTATATTTATAGGACTCACCGGGCACAAAATGAAACCTATTGTTTCAGGACTTATCGGTACTTCCGGCTTAGCAATAGCAGCTATACTTTCGTATATCACTGCCATTCGTTATTTCTGGACCGATCATCTTGCTGAAACCGGTTACAAATCGATAAAAGCTTTTGAAATTACATGGCTTCATTTAACCGATAAGCTTACCATCAATATTGGTGCTCTGATTGATCCGATTTCAGTGATGATGTTGATTGTTATCACAACGGTTTCGTTGATGGTACATATATACAGTATTGGTTATATGAAAGGCGAACGCGGATACCATAGGTTCTTTGCGTTTTTGTCGCTGTTCAGTTTCTCCATGCTTGGATTGGTTTTAGCCACCAATATTTTCCAGATGTATATTTTCTGGGAACTTGTAGGGGTTTCATCCTTCCTGTTAATTGGTTTCTATTACGAAAAACCTAGTGCAGTTGCCGCTTCGAAAAAAGCTTTTATTGTTACACGTTTTGCCGATCTTGGATTCCTTATCGGTATTTTGATACTCTCTTTTAACACAGGAACTTTTGATTTCCAGCTTCTTACCAGTCCAACCGGGCCAGCAATTACAATGCCTGGCGGAGCAGCATTTATGGGAATGTCGGTTCTAACCTGGTCGCTGATCTTTATTTTTATGGGCGGCGCCGGAAAATCAGCTATGTTTCCTTTACATGTCTGGTTGCCGGATGCTATGGAAGGCCCGACACCTGTTTCAGCGCTTATACATGCTGCTACCATGGTTGTTGCCGGTGTTTACCTTGTAGCTCGTCTTTTCCCTGTTTATGCGCTCGGAGCTCCTGATGCACTTACGGTTGTTGCATGGGTCGGTGGAATTTCGTCGCTGTTTGCGGCAATTATTGCCTGTACGCAAACTGATATAAAACGTGTGCTTGCTTATTCAACCATGTCGCAGATCGGTTATATGATGCTGGCACTTGGTGTTTCAGGATATGGCGGCGAAAACGGACTTGGTTTTATGGCCAGTAACTTTCACTTGTTTACTCACGCTATGTTCAAGGCTTTATTATTCCTTGGAGCAGGAGCAATCATCCATGCTGTTCATAGCAATGATATGAAGGACATGGGCGGTCTTCGCAAATATCTGCCTATCACTCATGCCACTTTCCTTATCGCTTGTATCACAATCGCAGGTATTCCTCCTCTATCCGGTTTCTGGAGCAAGGACGAAATCATGGTTGCCGCCTGGCATCACAATAAAATTCTTTTCTCAATTGAATACCTGGTTGCCGGTTTAACAGCTTTCTATATGTTTCGCCTGTATTTCAGTATTTTCTGGGGTAAAGCAACTCATTACCATCACACACCGCACGAAGCACCTTATGTGATGACCATTCCTTTGATGATATTGGCTTTCGGAGCTGTATTTGCCGGTTTCCTTCCTTTCCATGCGCTTGTAACTTCCGATGGTATGCCATTTGAATCTCACTTGGATTGGAGCATTGCAATTCCATCAGTTTTAATTGCATTACTGGGTATCGGAGGTGCAACTGCCATGTATATGAAATCAAATGGTTTACCTGATAAGCTTGCCGGAGTATTTGGGAATGGTTATAAATGGGCATATCACAAATTCTACATGGATGAGGTGTATTTGTTTGTTACCAAGAAGATCATCTTCGCTTATATTTCAAGACCGGTAGCATGGTTCGACAGGCATATTGTCGATGGATTTATGAACCTGGTAGCACGTACAGTTGATAATACTTCCAACTTAATAAAGAATTTTCAGTCGGGCAGATTGCAACAATATGGTTACGTTTTTGTAAGTGGTGCCATAGCACTGGTTCTGATATTCGTCTACCTCTGGAATTTTTAATTAAACTGATTGAAAAGAAATTCAATTTAAAACTGCAAGATACTTAACATGAACATACTCAGCTTATTTATTCTGATTCCTTTACTCACGATCATTGCCATATTGTTTACCGGCAATATGAAGCAAACCCGTATTGTGAGCGCCATCGGCATGGGAATACAACTTATCATGGCCGGAATCCTTATTTATCTTTACCTGGTCGAGCGTAATGCCGGAAATACTGCCGCCATGCTGTTTTACTACGATGCTGTATGGTTCCCGACACTTAATATACATTATACCATTGGTGTGGATGGAATCTCGGTTGCTATGATCGGGCTTACTTCCATTGTAGTTTTCGCCGGGATCTTCGCCTCGTGGATGGTTGATTTCCTGTACCGGGAATTCTTTATTTCTTTGATTCTGCTTGCCTCAGGAGTATTTGGTTTCTTTATCTCACTGGATATCTTTACTATGTTCCTGTTTTACGAACTTGCGGTTATACCGATGTACCTATTGATTGGTCTCTGGGGTTCAGGTCCGAAAGAATATTCAGCCATGAAGCTTACCCTTATGCTTATGGCCGGATCGGCT
>CAIXAQ010000466.1 GCA_903917425.1 uncultured Bacteroidales bacterium | reverse complement strand
TTACAGGATGTTATCAGTTATCACGAGGAAATTATCAAAGCTTTGTTCCCTGACAAAAATCATCCGGTGTATTTTAAAACCGACCTTTTATTCGGCGAACTCGAAGGCAACCTGAGCTCTTTGCCCACATTGAATTACGATTTTGATTACGACCAGGTTGTGAGCTTCGGCGAATTGATCAGCACAACTATTATCGGTGAATTCCTTATCAGCCAAAGTTTTAACTGCCAATGGTTTGACGTTCGCGAACTTATACGCACCGATGAAACCTGGCGCGAAGGAAAAGTTGAATGGGAAACTACCGGGTCTCAAATCAAAGCGAAGGTTTCCAGTTTTCTGAACAGCACTGAAAGCAAACCGATTATAGCTATAACACAGGGTTTCCTTGGCGCAACAGCAGAAGGCGCAACTACTACTCTTGGCCGCGAGGGAAGTGATTATACGGCTTCTGTTTTTGCTTATGTACTTCAGGCCGAGGAAATGGTGATCTGGAAAGATGTGCCAGGACTTCTGAATGCCGACCCTAAATATTTCAGTATTACTGAAAAACTGGCAAGCATTTCGTATCGCGAAGCCATCGAACTGGCATACTACGGAGCAACTGTCATCCATCCTAAAACTATAAAACCGCTTCAAAACAAAGATATTCCGCTTCGGATAAAATCTTTTGTAGATCCCTTGAGCGAAGGCACACTTATCCACCAGAACACGTCGGCCGACAGCCTTATCCCGTCTTTTATCTTTAAGGTAAACCAGGTTTTGATTTCGATTTCAGCACGGGATTTTTCGTTTATCGATGAGCAAAGCCTCAGCGAAATACTGGCTGTTTTCGCTTCCAACTCCATACATATCAGCCTGATGCAAAATTCGGCTATCAGTTTTTCGGTATGTGTCGATTTTAATGAACGCAGGTTATCTCAACTTTTCGAAGCATTGGGAAAAGATTACAAGGTTCGTTATAATACAGGACTTGAGCTTATTACCATTCGCCATTACGATCAGGCCACCATCGACAGGGTATTGGAAGACGGTAAAACGGTATTGCTCGAAATGAGGAGCCGTCTTACAGCACAATTTGTGGTGAAAAATAATTGATTTCTGACATTCTTTACTCTTTCACAAAGCAAGCTGTTTATGATGTAAAGCTTAATCCTCAGGGAGTAACTGATAAAAGGCTGCAAGATTTATCAACATATATAATAATTTGTTTGTATCTTTACATGCAAATCAAAAAAGAAATAACAATCGTACTACATTGTAAACCTATTTGTGAATCCGTAGTAAAATTCATGAAGTGTGCAGTCGGCATCCAACCATTAAGATAATTCCACTAACATAGATTTATATACCATCTGGGCGATTTGCCTTTTAACCCCCAAAAGATAAATTATGAAACATTTTTTTACTTTCAGCTTTCTGATGATTCTGGGCTTATGTTTCAGTCCTGCATTCCCAGTAGTGGCTCAGAACAACCAGGTTACATGTACATTTACTGTTTCGGAAAACGTTTGTATCGAACAAAATGTGCTGGTAACCTATACAGGCATCGCAGCGGATACAGCGCATTTTATATGGCATTTTGGTGATGCGACTGTTATCTCAGGGACAGGAAGGGGTCCTTACCATATCAAATGGTTAACGGCCGGAGAAAAGCACCTCTACCTGACAGTGAAACTTGGAAACGATAGTTGCAGCAACACACGTCTGGTCCAGGTAAAAGCTTTGCCAACTGCTTTCCAAATGACCGGAGGCGGAACTTATCCCCAAGGCGGAACAGGCGTTTCAGTTGGGTTAAGCGGTTCACAAACCGGCCTGATCTATACTTTATTCCGCAACCAGGTGGCTACTACAACAACAAAGATCGGTACCGGAAATGCGCTTGATTTTGGTTTGATTACC
>CAIXAQ010000465.1 GCA_903917425.1 uncultured Bacteroidales bacterium | reverse complement strand
TATCATTTTGATATACCAAAATTTCGAGACCTCTTATAGAAAATGAATTTTTATAATTTCGGTCTAAATATTCTGAAAACCTTACTTTGTTTCCGATCTCTTGTTTTGTGATTTTATCGATCTCAGTTTTAAGATCCTCAATGGCTGACCCTATCTCTATTGATAAACGTTTTGTAACCTTTTGTGGGGAATTATAATTTTTAACTGCGAAAGACAAAAGCAAGGCTGACAAAAAAAGCACTATACTCAAAATGAGCATCAACAATGCTCTTTTCTTCGCTTTCCGCTGTAGAATCATAACATATATATTATAAGTTTCTAATTTACCAGGGTTTCAGGAGATTACGCTCGATTTAAAATGTTAATATGATTCCGAAGAAATGTGCATTGCAATGCCCAATTTATATGATGCAGTCCATACTTTCTTTCGTATTACTTCAGTTTTAACACATAAATGAGGCTTGAATGCCCTCGTACATCTCCTGCAATCAAATTTGACCAAAATCCGTTCCATATCGCTGGTAGCCAACGCATTTTTCCATATTTATATTTCTCACTTAACAGACTCACATAATAAGAATCAAACCTCATTGGTAAAATAGTTTCGATTGAAAACCCGTGTTTTTCAAAAAATAATTTTATGTCCGATCTGGTAAAATGATACAAATGCCTGGGTAAATCATAACCGGCCCAAAATGCTCCATATTTCTCCTCATCCCAGGATTCACAATTTGGAACCGCAACTATCACAACCCCACCAGGGTGTAGTATGTCTTTCAACTGCTCTACCCTACTATTCAAATCCGATACATGTTCGAGTACATGCCACATTGTAATCACATCAAACGAAGATTTTATAAAATTGTCTAACTGATCTTCATCGAAAACCTGTAAACCATATTCGGAAATAGCCCGTTTTCTTGTTTTTTCATCCGGTTCAATTCCAGTTGTTTCCCAACCCTTTTCGTCCATGAAATGCAGAAACTGACCTGTAGCACAACCAATATCCAGTATTTTTCCTTTTTTCTGAAAACTACTGATCATGGAAAGTTTACGCATGAGTGTATACTTCCTGATTTGCTGATATACCCAAGCGAACAATCCTTTACGGGTATCAGAGTGAGAAATGTATTCGGTCGATTCGTAATACCGCCCTAATTCTTCTGCTTTTGGACGGGGATTAGTGAAGCGAAATCCGCAGTCAGCGCATTTAACTATTGTGAATGACTCCTGAGTGAGGAAATAGTCTTTACCAGACATAAAAAGATCGTTTCTAATCGATCCGCAAACAGGACAGTTTTTTAATAATTCCATTCAGTAACTTACTAATTTAGATATTTTATTTAATTCTATTTACCATCTGTTTGCATTCTCAAACAAACTTATTTCCTATTCAAAGTATTTATACACTCCTCCTTTTGGTTCTTTGTTCAAGTATACAACTTCAAATTCAAGTATGTTTCACGTGGAACAATCTCTATTTCCTAAGGAAGACAAGCAATACAGAAATATCGGAAGGAGAAATCCCACTTATTCTTGAAGCTTGTCCAATTGTTGCCGGTCGGATGCGTGAAAGTTTTTGCCTTGCTTCAGTAGATAGAGAAGGCAAACTTTGGTAATCGAATTCCTGCTTTAATGGCATATCATCAAACTTCGAGAGTTTTTCGGCTAGTTCTTGCTCTTTGCAAATATAGCCTTCATACTTTATCAAAATCTCCGCTTCCTGTATAATTTCCTCAACTCCTTCCCCAATTTGATGAGTCCATGCTTTAAGAAAATCTAAGTGGTCGATCAACCCGATGAAAGATACCTGAGGTCTCAACAATAACGCATCCAATCTTACTTTTTGCCGAATTGGCGCCGTATCAATGCTTTCTAAAAATCCATTTACCTGATCAGGGCTAATGCTGGTTGTGTGCATAAATGATTTTATCCGGTCAATCCATTCCAATTTGTTATTCACTTTATCCAAACGACTTGACGAAGCGAGATTCAGGTTAAATCCCAAAGGTGTAAGCCTCAGATCAGCATTATCCTGTCTCAGAAGTATACGATATTCAGCTCTTGAGGTGAACATACGGTAAGGCTCATCAACGCCTTTGGTGATCAGATCATCAATTAACACTCCAATATATGCTTCCGAACGGGTAAGAATGAAAGGATTCTTCTCATTAATTTTTAGGTGGGCATTTATTCCTGCCATTAAACCTTGGCAGGCAGCCTCTTCGTATCCCGTTGTTCCGTTAATTTGCCCGGCGAAATAAAGGTTTTGAACCAATTTTGTTTCGAGTGTATTGTTTAATTGTACTGGTGGAAAATAATCGTATTCGATAGCATACCCAGGTCGGAATATTTTAGCATTTTCCAATCCCGAAATCAATTTTAATGCTTTCACTTGTATTTCGGCTGGTAATGATGAGGAAAAGCCATTGAGATAATACTCTGCAGTATCCCAGCCCTCGGGTTCCACAAATAGCTGATGCCTGGATTTATCGGAAAAACGGTTTATCTTATCTTCGATTGAGGGACAATACCTTGGACCAATCCCTTCGATACGACCACTAAACATAGGCGATTCATGAAAACCGGTTTCAAGTACTTTGTGTACTTCAGGTGACGTGTAGGTAATAAAACATGACTTTTGTTTTTTAAGCTGGGGAGTTTCTGTGAACGAAAACTTACCCGGATTTTCATCACCCTTTTGTTCTTCCATACGCGAAAAATCTATGGTTCTTCCATCGATACGAACGGGAGTGCCGGTTTTCATTCTGTCCGATTCGAATCCAAGTTGTCGAAGATTCTCAGTTAAACCGGTTGCTGCCCTCTCCCCTATTCTTCCTCCACCGAATGATTTCATACCTATGTGGATCAATCCGTTCAGAAACGTTCCATTTGTAAGCACAACTGACTTGCTGTAAATATCGTAACCCATGGCCGTATGAACTCCGGCAACAAATCCGTCTTTCACAATTAATCCAACAACCATATCCTGCCAGAAATCAATATTTGGGATTCCTTCCAAGGTGTGTCTCCACATTTCTGAAAATCGCATCCGGTCACTTTGAGCTCGCGGACTCCACATTGCAGGTCCTTTTGAGCGGTTCAGCATCCGGAATTGGATCATGGTCTGGTCTGTAATAATGCCAGAGTAGCCCCCGAGTGCATCAATTTCCCGGACGATTTGTCCTTTCGCTATTCCACCCATGGCGGGGTTGCACGACATTTGCGCAATAGCATCCATTTGCATAGTGATAAGCAAAACCGAGGATCCAAGATTGGCAGAAGCCGCCGCGGCCTCACATCCAGCATGACCTGCCCCCACTATTATTACATCGTATTTTTTAAACAATTCTAAAATGTTTCACGTGGAACAAATGCTGAAAAGCATAACAGATAAGGCTTTCAGCTTGATCTTATAAATTTGGGAATGACGCCAGGTAAAAATCCTCTTTACTTCTCATTATTTTGTTGTCGCTGGTTCTTTTATCCTTATACCCTACAAGATGTAAGATTCCATGAACCATCACTCGACCTATTTCAGCATTGAATCCTGTATTGAAACTATCGGCATTCTCCTTTACCCTTTCGATGCTAATAAATATATCGCCCGACACCACTCCCGATTCCGAATAATCGAATGTGATGATATCGGTAAGTGTATCGTGCTTCAGGTATTGTTCGTTCATATTTCCAAGATATTTATCATCGCAAAATACATACGTAATATCCCCGCCCTTTTTACCTTCTTGCACCAGTACAGACTTTATCCATTTCTTAAGAGAAAGCTTATTTCTTAAGTTGTATTTGATTTCAACCGAGGTGAAATTTATCATGGCTTCTTCAATTTACTACAATGATTGCAAATAAGTATTAACCTTTATTTTATAAAATGGTTTCAAATTCGGTGGAACTGAACGAAATAGTTCCGTTTCCTTATTTTTCATTTTATTGTATTCAAGAAATTTAAAGGTATTGTTATAAAAAACATCTTTAGCTTCCTCCGATTCACGCTTTTGATCTTGTTCGCGCTGTTGTTCAGCTTTTTCAGATTCCAGCATTCGCGTTACTATTTCCTGCTGTCGCCTTAAAGTTTCAATACTTATCTTCTTATTTACCAGGTCAGTTTCCGTTTGATCCATCTGTTGCATCATTTCCTTTATGCTTTTATCCATGCCTGTGCCATCCTTTTGTATTTCCTGTCCATATTCCTGCATTTGCTGACGCAGAGCCTCCTGCTGTGCGGCCATACGAGCGAATTTCTCGCTCATTTGTTTTTGCCCTTGCGTTCCTTGTTTTCCGGGACTAGGCATTCCTTCCTTCATTTGCTGCAATTGCTTATTCATTTGTTCCTGCATTTGTCGCATCGATTTCATTTTTCCCTCGCCACTTTTTGGCTTATTACACTTTTTACTCGATTTACCCGAACCTGAACTTTGCATACTCTGCTGCATCTTTTTTAAGGTTTCGGAAAGCATAAGGGCCAGATTATTGACAGAAGTCATAGCATATTGCTGTTTCGTCTTAGCTGTAGCCACTGAACGGCTATTTAACTGATTAACAGCATTATCCATATTTTTTTCAACTGCTGACATTTCGCGAAGGATAAAAGGCTCAATGCTTACTTGCCGTTTACTCAAGGCATACAAACTATCGGCTACGAGCTTCAAATCATCCTTCAGATTTTTTTGTTGTTGAATGATTTTCAGGTACTTAGGATTTATTGTACTTACAACATTCAATTCTTTCATGATATCCTCCTGCCCAAATGAAATCTTCACCAAATTGTCCAGTATTTGCCGTAACGCTTCCTCATCCTCGCCTTCACTTTCCGCATCCATTTCCTGCTGCATTTTTGCCATTTTCGCACTAAGCTTTTTCATCTTATCCGATGCACTTTTTTGTGATTGCGAAGCCTTCTGAGGTTTGCCACTCTTCATATCCTCGCTGCTGTTGTCCATATCCTTTTCAATATCTTTTTGGTCAGCATCGGTATCATCCAGCTTATTCGGCTCTTCCAATTCACTGTTCTTTTTCTGTAATTCTTTAATATCATCCTTCACCTGGTCGAATTGATTATTTAAATCATCCTGCTTCTTTTTCAGTTCTTCACTATCCTCCTTTTTTGCATTGCTGGCTTCATCACTGAGCTTTTTTTGTTCTTCCGCCAATTTATCCAGCTTATCGATAGTCTGCTGTAGTTTTTGCTCAACTTCAAGTTGTTTGAATAGTTCAAGATTCCGATCCAGTTCTTTTTCCAAACTTTTAGAGTCGTCCTTCATTTTTTCGAGCATCTCAGCCACCTTATCCTTGTCTACATTTTCAAGCATTTTCTGCAGTTCCTCATACATCTTTTTCATGTCGTCGGTCATAACTTTATTAAACAGATCTTCCAATTGTTTCTGTTTTTCAAGTAATTCCGGCGATTGTTCTTTGTATTGATTTTCCTGGATACTCTTTTCCTTGTTTTCTTTTTGAATCTCCTGAACCTGCTCCTGCAACGATTTTTGCTTATCAATCAGTTGTTTTAAGGT
>CAIXAQ010000464.1 GCA_903917425.1 uncultured Bacteroidales bacterium | reverse complement strand
GGGTGTTTTTTGCCCGTACACTCGATAGGTTAGGCAAAGGAGTGCGCACGGGCGCCCGTGATGCCATGCTCAGCGATGAGGCAACCAAAGAGAACAAAGGCAAAGTATTTGGCTTTCACCGCGCGCTCGACACTGCCGGTGCAGCCATAGGGCCTTTTGCTGCATTGATTTTCCTGAACTTATATCCTGGACAATATAAATGGCTTTTTATTATTGCTGTATTGCCCGGAATGGTAGCCATATCACTCACATTTTTATTGACAGACAGGCAGAAACATGTTTCGGATAAAAAATCGCCGGGATTTTTCGCTTTTCTATCATACTGGAAACTGTCATCAAAAAAATTCAAACTTCTTGTTGCAGGTCTGCTCGTCTTCACTCTGTTCAATAGCTCGGATGCATTTTTGCTGCTTTCAATTAAAAGTAAAGGATTTTCGGATACTTACATGATTGGAATTTACATTTTTTATAACCTGGTCTACGCCATACTCTCTTTTCCCATTGGGATATTAGCCGATAAATTTGGATTGATGCGTACGTTGATCCTTGGTTTAGGCGTATTTGCACTGGTATATTCACTGATGGGTTTTGCGGTGTTTTCGTGGCAGTTTTTAGTGATATTCGGTTTTTACGCCTTGTATGCTGCTTCCACCGAGGGAATTTCGAAGGCACTCATCAGCAACATTGCCGAAAAGGATAAAACTGCAACAGCCATAGGCTTTTACACCAGTTTTGCGAGCATTTTTACGATGCTTGCCAGCAGCCTTGCCGGGCTAATCTGGTACACTTTAGGCATGAAAACCATGTTTGTAATCTCCGGGGTAGGAGTGATGTGCGTGACTATTTACCTTGTTGTGGTTAGTCGTTATTATTTGGGAGAAAGAAAAGTTTAAAAAAAAATCAAAATTCAAAAATCAAAATTCAAATCCTCAAAACTCCAAATCCCCAAGTACTACATTACCACATTACCACATTTTCAAATTTTCAAATTCCCGCATTTTCAAATTTTCCCATTTTCAAATTATTTAACACCTGGTAGTTTTTCCCGCAGTAAAACGGTAAGTTTGTAAAATGAAATTTAGCACGCGATTGATATTATGTATACTGATAATGAATCCTTTAGCTGAACTTGGAGCACAGATTATTATTCCTGTCGGCTATTTTTCGTCACCTCTGGGTATTAACCTGGCAGAAACAGGCTCGTTTGCCGAAGTGCGGGCAAATCACTTTCATTCGGGTATCGATTTCTCGATACAACAAAAAGAAGGATTGCCTGTATTCGCTGTAGCCGACGGTGTTATTTCGCGTATAAAAGTCTCACCGGTAGGGTTTGGGAATGCTTTATACATCGATCACCCGAACGGTTTTACATCGGTTTATGCACATATGAAAGGGTACAATGACACGATCTCGGAATATCTGCATGCCAATCAGTACAAAAATAAAAGTTTTGAGGTTGATCTCTTCCCTGAAAATATGAAGGATTTCATTTATGTGAAGAAAGGTGATGTGATAGGTTATGCGGGAAATTCGGGCTCATCGGGAGGAGCGCATCTGCATTTTGAGTTGCGGGATACAAAAACCGAGAATATTATCAATCCCCAGCTTTTTGGTTTTAACATTACCGATAATATTCCGCCATATATTGACTTTATAAAGATTTACACTGAAGACAAGGACAATTTTTTCGCTTCAGCTAATAATGAGGCTGTCCGGTTTGAGGTTAAGAAAATGGCAGGAGGCGAATACAGGCTCTCCCCGAAAGATACAATTGAGGTTTGGGGCAATTTTAGTGTTGGCGTGCAGGCTTTTGATTTTAACCAGAACAAAAGTGATAGAAACGGTTTTTACAGTCTAAATATATTTGCTGACAATGTCAGTTTTTATTCAATGTCTTGCGACAGTTTTGCTTTTGCCGAAAGCCGTTTCGTGAACGCTTCCATCGATTATGCCGCCAATTATAACCATGGCTATAGAATTCTGAAATCGAAGAGGCTGCCAGGCAACAAAATAAGTTTCATAAAATCGGATTCACTCAATGGGTTACTTAATTTTACTGATGAGAGAATACATGAGATGCAGATAACGGTAGCAGATTTAGCCGGAAATAAAACCAATCTGCTTTTTTGGGTAAAATCGGAAAAGCCGCAGGTGCTGGTGCAGGTTCCCCTGATTCAGGAAGATTCTGTGTTTTTGTTAAAATACGATAGAATCAACAAATTTGAAACAAGTGAAGTTAAAGTTGACTTCCCGCTGGGAAGTTTATATGAGGATATGAATTTCAAATACAGGAAATCAGCGGGCAGCAAAGGAATGTTTTCGGCGATACATTATTTGCATGATGCTGAAGTTCCTATACATAACAGGATCAGGGTTTCGGTAAAAGCAACGGATCTGCCCCAGCGCCTTCGGTCAAAGGCATTGCTTGTTCGCATTGACAGGGATGGAAAACGAAACCCGGCAGGTGGAAGTTATGAAAACGGGTATATTACAACTACTGCAAATATTTTCGATGGTTATGCCATTGTTATCGATACAGTTGCCCCTTCAATCAAGAGTTGGCCGGAAAATAACAAGAGTAAAACAAGCCTGAAATTCACGGTATCCGATAATTTTTCAGGAATCAGCACTTACAGGGCGGAGGTGGACGGCAAGTGGGCATTGGTGGAATGGGATCCGAAAAATAAACTTATGGTCT
>CAIXAQ010000463.1 GCA_903917425.1 uncultured Bacteroidales bacterium | reverse complement strand
GTATCAAGAACTAGCAGATAAAGCTATGATTGTATTTCTCGAGTCACCTAATTTCCTTTCATCATCTTGGATCCAATTGGAAATTGCTTTTGCTAAAAAGTACCGGTTAGGTCTGCTTGCATTGAATATTGATGGCGCAAAAAAAATATCTTCAATTGATGATGAATACAGAATCAATCTTTCTTTAAATGCAGCTGGTCAAATATCAGCATCAATGCTTGATAGTTTAGTTGTTGACATTAAACAAAAACATTCTGTAGCTTTGTATAGGATGAGAAATTATTTAAACAAAAATATTGTTGCTGCATTAAATGGCAAAGGAGTTCTAACAAGATTTGACAACAATGGGTTTATTTCAGTTACAAATCATAGCGGAACAGCTGAATATAAAATTTGGGCAACTCCTAGACCGCCCAAAGTAAACGACTATCATTATTCCGATATTTCTAACCCTATCGGAGAAAAAGTAATTGTTGGCCCTAAATTTATGGAAGAGAAAAGAGAAATATTGAATTCTTGGTTGTCCGGAAAATCAGTTGTTGAATTCTACAATGAAGGAGAAATATTGAATTTGGTCAAATTAATTCATCCTTAACTCCACTAAGACAATGAGCTACTATCCATTTACAGTTGTACTTTCAGCAAGCGTTCCTTTAGAAAAGCGAAGCCAAAAATATCAAGAAAATTATACTAAAATAAAAAATGCACAAATTCAAATTGAAGAAGCAGTTATTGGTTTATCAAGAAATATATTCCAAGCAGGAGGTAAAATTATTTTCGGAGGACATCCTTCAATTTCTCCATTAGTTGCTATGGTTGCGACTGAGTTTAAAATAAATAAAGAGATTGAAAATTCAAAGCGTAACGAAATAGGAGAAAAACTAATTACTATTTATCAATCCAAAGCATTTGAAAAAATCATTCCTAAAGAGACAACAAGTTTATTCAATCTAGGTTACTCCGACATTATTTGGACGGATGCTATTGACCAAGAGCAACCCAATCCTAATATTAAAGATAAACCACAATGTGAAAAGAGTTTAGCTTATATGCGTAGAGAAATGATGAGAGGATCGGTGGATGCATTAATTTGTATTGGTGGTATGGATGGAGTTGAAAGAGAGTTTGAAATATTTCATGAACTTCATCCAACGAAGCCTATTTTCATTTTAAAATCTACTGGTGGTGCTAGTAAAATATTGGCAACAGAGTTCGCAAACTCTAATTTTGTAAGAGTAATAGACAGCGAATATTACCCTTACAGAAACGAAGAAAAAGGGAAAGAAGATACTCCTGAAAAGTTTGAGATAATCCCTTACTCTTACTTTACGGCTCTTATTATTAAACAAATACTTGACAGCAAGAATAAATAGCATTCTAAAGTCATACAATTAAACAGATTCATAAATTTTGATGTCAATGAGAATTAAGGCCAGCAGGTAACAAAGGCTATATGCAATAAGGGTTTCAGTGGTAATTCAAGCATTCTGCCCCGCTCAAACTTCGGTGTCGGTGGACAGTTTTGTAGCCCGCAATCCCTTACTGCATATAGCCTCAACCGTTATGGGCAAGTTTGAAAAATCACGGCTGCCTAAGTCAGAAAAGAAATTTTAAACATTAATTCCATAAAACTTGACAGCTTTTTAACTAAAAATAATAAATGTGGAGTCCAGAAACCACACAAAAACGGGGCGATACCGAAAAGCCTTATGAGTAGGAGAATTCAACTCAATTTATATGAAAAACTCTATTACAATTTTAGGCGCTGTAGTAATTGCGTCAAGATC
>CAIXAQ010000462.1 GCA_903917425.1 uncultured Bacteroidales bacterium | reverse complement strand
ATTGCTGTTTAATAATTCTGAAAGTGGCGAGAAGATGGCTGCTTTAACGCCTTCCTCGTCTATAATGCTTGAGTCGAAATAAACTACTACCCGTTTGTGTTTTACAAAAGTTTCGACACCCAGTACACCTTTTATTTCTTTCATTTGGTTGGCAAAAGAACGTGAACTGCCGAAACATTTAATGTTTTTCAGGCCATCCATTTGCATCATTTTTGCGTTTTTGCCGTTTATATCACCCCAGTTTTCACTGATTGTAGGTAGTTCGTACCATGTAGCGAGGGTTATGGCCAGCGCAGTAAGAATAACAGTAGCAGTTGACGGCAACCAGCGCAGGTTTCGCTTATTTACAGTCAATGCGCCTTTTTCCGGGCATTTCACCACGCAGTCGACACATAAGTGGCAATCAATATGATCAACGGTTTCAACGGTCGAAACCGGGATGGCCATGGGACATTTCTTGTCACAGATACGGCAATGCGTGCAAAGATCGTCGTGGCGGGTAATTCGTAGTGATGGGAAAATAAAGAATTTTAAAGTAGTAGCTTCAAATATGAAACCCATCAGGCATAAAGTTCCGAGTAACCAGGGCCAGGGAATGATTAATCCGGCAACATTGGTAAGTAAAACCCAAAGCAGCGTGATGGATACTGCCGGCAATGCATACACCGCAATATTGGTTACAGCACCCAGCGGACAAAGATATTTGCACCAGAACTGCCTGATGAAGAATGAACCTGCAATGGTCAGAATCAATGCCGGTAGTGCATACCATAAATTCACATCGCTGCTGAAACCTGTAAATGTTGCATAGAAAGGGTCAAATTTCCGGCAGAAGAGCTCGCTTGCCGTTACCGTAAAGTAGAATGTTATAAATAACAAAACGTATTTCAACAGCCGGAGAATCCGGTCGGTATTTCCTGATAAGGTAATATTCATTTTGGCTTTACGACCCATTTGCCCCAGCCATTCAGTAAAGGTCCCTATTGGGCAGATATAGCTGCAGAAGAGTTTGCTAAATAGGACTACTGCCAGAAGCAGTGCTATTCCTAAAAAAATTTGTACGGTGGTCATAGAACATGCCAAAGAATGGCTCGAAAAATAACTTGCCAGCGATTGCATTCCCCCAAACGGACAAAATGCTTCAAAATCGGCTGCGTAATTTTTATCCAGAAATGGCCTGAGAAGCATATAGAGAAGAAGAGCCAATATCCCCCACTGTAAAGTAATACGATAATAGTTAACGGGTGATTGCTTTTTGCCAGCCATAATCTGAAAGATTTAACAATTTCAAAATGTGTGGATTGAAATGTTCTGCGAAAGTATAAAATGAACCCTTGCGATACGGGCATAAGCGTAATTTAGAATTGATCTAACCTCAGCTGATTTTAATGCTGAATTTGACAGAATGGCTGAGATTTCTGTTGTGCTTAGAGAGGGACAAAATCACACATTAAAGAAAGTTCCAAGAGCCAAATCCAAAGACCCAGGTAACTCAACAAATACGCTTGGAATTTGGAGCCTGGAATTTGGAATTTGAGACTTGTTGAACGCGGAAAATTATCCCGTTGCAGTATAAATTAGTACCTTTGAAAACTAAATGAATGGATTGGATGAAATAT
>CAIXAQ010000461.1 GCA_903917425.1 uncultured Bacteroidales bacterium | reverse complement strand
TTAATAGTTGCCAATCAGCTACCTGAAAGTATTTCCATCAACAGATGTCTGCTTTCAATTGCTGATTGTAAATGCCTGGAACTGGTACCAAACCAGGGTTTTATATTTTATTTTGCACAAAAAAAATCAAAGCCAATGAAGTAAAAGATCCTTTGCTATTCAGCATTTCCAACTCTCTAATTAGTCCCGAGCCGGTATGCCTTTACTGGCAACAGTCCCCCATGGCTAACATTCATGACAAGTTCTTCATGAGGAGTTTGATACAAATAACAAATCGTCATTATTTCAATGCCTCTGTACCGGGTTCTTTCTCTGTTTTAGTTATCTTTTTCGAAAGAAATCCGGCAATCAGCGGACCAAGGCTGGAAGTGCCATCGTTACTGGTTACCAGCGTATCGGGAACAATTTTCACATTTCCTCCTGCTATTTTTTCGGCAACCTGAACAGCAATAACGCCTTCCTGCCCGATAGCCTGTCTTTGTTTTTCATAGGCTTCGGCTGTTGCACTACCTTTCGCTTCAATAGCGACGCCTTCCGCTTTTCCCATCGCCTCAATCCCTTTGGCTTCGCCTTCTTTTTTTAGCCTGATGGATTCTCCTTCGCCTTCTGCAAGCAGGATGGCCTTCTTTTTCATATTGTCGGCCACTTTTACATCAATTTCAGAAGTCACCAGCAGGGGCTGCATATTTGCCTCAGCTGTAGTTTTTTCCATCGAGATACGCGATTGCTGGGCCTTTTGCTGTTCGGCATACATGGCTTGCTGCTGCTGGGCGATGATACGCTCGGTCTGTGTTTTCATCAGGTCTTCAGGCAGCTGGATTTGGCAGATCAATACGCTCACAAGTTCCACATGGTATTTTTCGAGTTCCTTCCGGGTCCTGTCTTCTGCTTTTTGCTGTTCTTCATGTCGGTTCTGCATAAAATTCATAGCCGACGTAGCTGAAGCCTGGTTCCGGAAACTGGAATCTATCATCGGGTGGATCACATGTTCAACCAGGTTTTGTATGGAGCCGATTTTAGCAACCATATACGGGGCCTGGTCGGGGCGGACCCGGATAACAACCTTTACCGAAACACTGATAGAAAAACCATCATGCGACACAACCTTCAACGGATCGAAACGGGTTTCGGTAGAGTCGTCCCAATCGATTGTAATGTTGGTGGTATCCACAATATACACAATATAAGCCCTGTGATTGAGATAATAAATACCCGGACCAGCAACCTCCTGTTGAATTCCTCTGAACCCCTTTGTCACGACATAGCGTTCAATACCAACTTCAAGCCGGTTATCCAGCGGCCTGGTATCGGCTGTTGCGATATCACTCAGCTCTTTTTCCGATTTTGCAATCGCTTGCGTAATTTCAGCTACCTGTTTGGGTTCGGCACCAACATTAGAAACAACCACGGCAACCTGGCCGCGTTCAACCACGGCCACATCATCCAGCTCAACACTGAACATGAGAGGATTGATATAATAAGTTCCTGGTTTCAATACGTCGAACTGCGGACCGCGCTGACCGCCATTCTCGAGGAATTTTGTAACATCCTGGAAATTATTGTGTCCATCGATAGGTTTGGCAACATATTCAGTTTCGGGCAGGGGTTGCCCGTCCCTTGCTACAACTATTCCTACCTTTTTATCAGGAATGACTATAGTATCCTTGATTTCAACCCTGAACAGAGCAGTATTGATTCGGTATTTGCCGGGCAAGAGCATTGATGTTTGGGGCCCTTTTTCTCCGCCTTTGTTCAGGAAAGCTTCTCCGTCTTCAAAATCGCTGTGATCGCTGATAGCTTTTGCAAGCAAACGTCCGCCACTGATGGGTTTCCCATCCTGTGAAGTAACAACGCCTACCTGCCCTTTTTCAACAACGGTAACAGATACACGTGTGACCTTGAATAAACGCGTATTGATTCGGAAATTTCCCGGGGGAAGCGTTTTTATCTGGGGCCCTTTTTCTCCTCCGTTCCTTAAAAATGCAGCACCGTCCTGAAACAGATCGCACTCCACCACTTTACCGAAAATACGTCCTGAAGGAATGGGTTCCCCGGCAATGGATTCGACAATACCTATTTCGTTTTCACCGATAATAATCACAGGTTCCTTACTGATGCTGAAAAGCAAAGGGTTGATCCTGTATATACCGGGAGGAAGAATCGGGATCTGCGGGCCTTTTTCACCCTTATTTGTCAGAAATGCCTCTCCGTCCTGGAAAAGGTTACATTCAGCAGGACTGGCAAAGAGTTTGCCCGATGGCATTGGATTGCCATCCATCGAAATAATCATGCCTACCTCATCATTTCCTATAATGATGAATTCTTCCCTTTTTCTCTTATAGATAAAAGGGATCATAAAATACAAGCCCGGACCTTTGGTCCTGGCCTGAACGCCTATTTCATTGCTCATGGCAAAAACCCGGTCCTTCGGCATTTGCTTGCCGAACCAGCGACGCTCAAGTACCTTGATTTCTTTTCCTCCAACAATTAAAATGGAACTAATAATCGTGATCAGAAAGAGGATTGCGACGAAAACGATTAAAAATAATGTGATACCAAATGTGTTCATTTTAAAGATATTTTAATTCGATAAAAGTAATGAAACTTATATCAGAAAAACCAAAATATGAAATTTTTCCAGACTGTCTATTTTATCCTCACATTCAATTCATTAATAACCGCATCTGCATTGATGGCAGCGATCTTATTGGCCAGATCTGGGGCATACGTATCAATTTGAGTATTGAAC
>CAIXAQ010000460.1 GCA_903917425.1 uncultured Bacteroidales bacterium | reverse complement strand
CAGCATCAACAAGAGTTTTGACATGGTTTCCCGAGAAATCAAAAACCGTCAGATTGATCCGTTTTGGGTTTTCAATTTCGAAATTAATGTTAGTATTTCGTGAAAAAGGATTTGGATAATTTTGACTTAGAATGTCGTTTGGAGTAGAATACGGTTCATTTTCTTTCACCGAAGTAAGATCTTCAGGCTTATAATAATGGGGTACCAAACCTGTCATTGTGTTGCCGGGTGTCAGATCATGACCTGCCAAGGCTGGGTGATCATCTTCATACATATAAGCCCTGAAAACCCCGTTGTAAGTTGGATAATTATCCACCTTTATCTTTTTGATGCCATTCCGGGTCATTGGGTTGATATATTCCCAAACAATAGAAGTATCAGCGGGTGCGACCTCAAAGAAATGGCCGTCGTTCATGGAGCATATAAGGGTGTTACCGTTAGGTAAACGCTGGGCGCTGGATCCAATGGTGCTATAAAATGAAGTATTATTTTTACTTGAATAGGTCCAGACGATCTGTTTTGACACATTTTTCTTCTCTTTCATCAAGTTTGCATCGGGCGAATTTACAATGGTGTATCCGGCTTCAGGAGGATTTACAAAATTGCCTGTATTTGTACCTGCGGAATTCAAATAGGGATTGATTTCTATAATATACGACTGAGGTGTGAGTTCAAAAAGATTTTGTGCGTTGCAAAACACCAGGAAATTCCCTGCTCCCGGTAAACCGGGTTTAATCCATTGTATATCATGGGAACCGCCAAGCTGCTTATGACCGGCTGTCGCTTTTTCCCAGTTATCAAGTACCAGGGGTGGATCGCCTTTATCGTACTTAGCAGGATCACCGAACCGGTATTTGAAGTCCCCGGCAGTGGTTGCAGCCAGGGCAATGCTACCGGTAGGATCGCCGGCAATAAAAGTATTCCCATGGTCAATCACATAGAATTCCCCATGTACTGAATTAATGACAATTAAGTCTTTTTCCTGGTTGTAATCCAATGAGTTGCAATGCATCCAGTCACTTTTTACCGGGTTTCCACGAAGATTCAGGTCGATTTTTCCGGGAGTATTCGCAATAACACCATAGGTGGATTTGGTGGCATCAATATCTTGTACAACATGGTTAAAAAACCACCATTCCCATATGACTGTTCCTTGCTTGTTTACTTCTACAATGGCATCCATCTGTGCCCCGGTGTAATTGTTTGAAGGAGAACAGCCGGCATCCAGGCATTGCTGTGCAGTCAAATCTTTGTTTGCAATGTAAATGAATGTTGAATCACCAAGCTTTGTATTGTATATTTTGGCAAAATCGTGATGCCCGTGGTAAGCTGAACGGGATTCGGTATATTGCCACACCGTATTCCCATTCCAATCGAGTTCTTTCCAGGAATTCTGGTTACTTGGATTGCCACCTACTGCATCCAGCAAAGTGCCTGCATCGGTAAACCGCGGGTTTGTGCCTATATTCCAGATATGGATTACATGCCCCTCCATATCAATTAAATAGGACATTCCTCTCGTACCAAAAAGGGTATACCCATTGTACGATTTTGATTCATCCCAATACCTTGTTTCCGTGGGAACCATAAAGCTTTCCTGGGCAAACGAATGCCCGGCTAAAAAGTAAAAGACCAGCAGTGAAAGAAAGTTTTTCATAGGGTTTATTTTTTAGTTTATAATAATCATCTTTTTTGTATACTTCATTTCTTTAACCTGGAGTGAGTAATAGTATATTCCCGAGGGAAAACCACCTAAATTGCATTGATAAGCGTGGGTCCCTTCGGCAAGTTTTCTGTTCACGAGGGTTGCAATGGTTTGCCCTAGGTGGTTATAAATTGTTAAAGTCACAAACTGTGGAATCGATAAGTTAAACCGGATAGTGCTTGTAGTTTGAAACGGATTCGGGAAGTTTTGTTCTAAAATGCCGGGATTAGCCTCATTATCACTGATACCGGCCGTGTAACCGATGCAGTTTCGCGCAATCCGAAACCCGACATGATACCAGGGGTGGTTTGGATCCTGAGGTCCACGGTAATATGAAGGATTGCGGTTCGAAACCCTGGAATGCCCATCGTTTATGGAGGTTGTGGTATAACCGTTATACCAGTTTCCGCCCCGCATGCCGCGGTAGGGCTTTCCATCGGGCATGATAAAACCCGCATCCGGGCCTTTAGGATTATCGTAAGGACTTATGCTATAATAGTTTTGCCCATACCAGTCGTTAATAAGTTCCCAAACATTTCCGGCCATATCATAAAGCCCGAACGCATTTGATCCATTTGTTGTTTGATAATTTGCAGCGGTGCCGGGCCAGTTGTAATCGGATTTCTGCCTCAGCGACCCATCATAAAATCCGACCGGGGTTGTGAGCGGATAAGTACCCGATTCGTAAGGATCGCCCGATTGGGGCCAGTTAGCTTTGGTTATATCCTGGTCATTTCCCCAGGGATAATTAAAATAAGGGTCATATTGCCCGCCTCTCCCGGCATGTTCCCATTCCGCTTCGGTAGGTAGACGATAGCCATTCTTCGAAAAATCACAAACCGATGTGGTAAGATTATAACATTCCTGAAATCCGTTTTGCACGCTGAGCCAGTTACAGTAAACCGCTGCACCGCACCACATTACACCAACCATGGGGTGTTCGGAACGATAATCAGCCATAGAAAATCCTGTATTGCTATACTTTATACTATAAAATGACGCAACCTGGTTGGTT
>CAIXAQ010000459.1 GCA_903917425.1 uncultured Bacteroidales bacterium | reverse complement strand
GTAAATAAGCGTGAAATTCTCGTTGACGGCAAATTATACGATGTGGCGAGGAAAATTGAAAAAGGAATTTCTATAACTTATTACTGCCTGCGCGATTCAAAAGAAGAATCACTTATTGCCAGGACCCGGATATTCAACTCGCAGCAACATCAACTACCTGTAAATAATACTGCCCGGTTAATAGCAGAGAAAATTATTAAAACAGCCGTAGTAATAGATAAAACTGTTTGTATTTCAGTCAGTTATTCAAATCATTTCTTCAGTTTCAAGTTATCGCCCTACACCGGGCCCTATTCGGTTATTCTGGTTCCTCCTCCAAGAACATCCTGCTGATTTTCAAGGACTAATCCTTTGGTACTTCGCCGACTATTAACCGGCGGTTCCTAGAGTGGTCAATTATTCAACTGGGCACATCAGTGTTTCCAGTTGCTATTTAGAATGGTTTTCACCCAAAATTTTTAATCAATAAACAGATGAGAAAAACAATAATACTTATTTTAATAGTGATTGCGGGCAGCTCCTTTGCCCAACAGGTTCGGGTTATAAGCAAAACTGACCTGCAGCCCATCAGTAACTGCTCCATTTACGATGCCGGCAAATCGGTTTCGGTCACTACCGATAACAAAGGCCAGGCCGATCTTTCAGCGTTCAGAAGCACGGATAAACTGACTTTTTCGCATATATCTTTTTACCCAGTAGACTATGAGAAGTCGTTTTTTAAAGCTAAAACCACTGATATCGAGCTAACTGTTGCTGTAATAAATCTCCAAGAAGTTGTTCTTTCAGCCAATAAAGTGGAAGAAAAATACAGGGATCTGCCTGTCAGGATTGATATTATACCTGCCCGCACCATACAATTTGGGAATCCACAAACTTCGGCTGAACTTTTGCAGCAAAACGGGACTGTATTTGTGCAGCAAAGCCAACTTGGCGGCGGAAGTGCAGTTTTGAGAGGCATGGAAACCAACCGTGTTCTAACCGTTATTGATGGTGTTCGCATGAACAATGCCATTTATCGTGCAGGCCATATCCAGAACATTATCACCATTGATCCGAATATGTTGAGCCGGGTCGAAGTAGTGCATGGTCCTGGTTCGGTAATATACGGAAGCGATGCCATGGGCGGCGTTATTCACTTTTACACACGCAACCCGGTACTTTCGAACAACGATAAAGTATACACTTCGGGAAATGCCATGCTCCGCTATTCTTCGGCAGCAAACGAGTATTCACAAAGTTTCAATTTAAATGTAGGTGGAAAGAAAATAGCTGCCTTGTTTGGCGCGAGTACAAAAGACATCGGCGATTTGCGCGAAGGCAGCAAGCGCGATGAAAAATACGGCGATTGGGGGAAATGCCTGTACTATGCCGAACGGATTAATGGTAAAGATGTTATGACAACCAACAGCGACCCGTTAATTCAGAAAAGTTCAGGTTACACACAGTACGACCTTTTCGGAAAGGTGTTATTCAAACCTTCGAAAAATTACGCATTAACCCTGAATATGCAATATTCAAATTCGGGCGATATCCCCCGCTACGACCGCCTTACCGAAATGACAGGTGATAAACTGACATATGCCGAATGGTATTACGGGCCACAAACACGAGGGCTGGTATCGTTGAAAAGCGAATGGCTAAAGCCTGTAAAAATGTATGATCATTTTCAGATAACAGCAGCTTATCAGTACATCAGCGAAGACCGGATAAGCCGTAAATTTGACAAAACGAAGGCAAAACACCAGGAAGAAACTGTCAATGTATTTTCACTGAATGCCGATTTTATGAAAAAGATATTCATTAAGAGTGAGTTGCGCTATGGATTGGAAGGGGTTTTTAACCAGGTTGATTCGAAAGCATACAACAAGAACATCAACGATGGAACCATTACCCTGGATGCTGCTAGCCGCTATCCGGATGGAGGTGATAACATGAACAATCTTTCCGCTTATGCTTCGAATAACTGGGAGATCAGCAAGAAACTGATTTTTTCGCAGGGAATCAGGCTTAACTACATTTCGTTAGATGCCGAATATACGCAGGCTATGATGGATTTAATCAAATTTCCGTTTGATGCAAAAATAAGCCAGGATAACAAAGCCGTAAACGGAAGCCTCGGCCTGGTTTATATGCCCGGAAATGGCTGGCGGATTGCTACAAATCTTTCAACTGGTTTCAGGGCACCTAATATAGATGATCTTACCAAACTCAACGATTTCAGCTCAACAATAACCATAGTGCCTAACCCGAATCTGAAACCGGAAAATGCGTACAATGCCGAACTTACTATTGGAAAGACCTTTAACAAGATTTTTCAAATTGAACTGACCGGATTTTACACGATTTTGAAGGATGCTTTTGTGGTACAACCCTATACTTATAATGGACAGGATTCTATTATGTTCGACGGTAACCTGGCAGCCGTGCAGGCCATGCAAAACGTTGACCAGGCAAGCATTTACGGATTCGAAGGCAATATGCTCGCACAGTTTACCAAATCAATTTCGTTTCGCAGCACTTTGACTTACACCCACGGACAGGTGAAAGAAAATGGCGCACCTCTTGATCATATTCCACCCATGTTTGGATTAACATCTTTAAAACTGGATCTGAGTAAATTTACCGGTGAATTTTATGCCCGCTACAATGCCTGGAAACACATTGAAGATTACAGCCCAAGTGGGGAAGACAACGAAGCCTATGCAACTGCTGATGGTATGCCGGCCTGGTTTACTTTGAACCTCCGTGCCGGTTACCAGTTTACCCGGAATGTCAGCGTTCAGGCTGGTGTCGAAAACATGCTCGATAAGCATTACCGTAATTTCGCCAGCGGTATCAGTGCTCCCGGAAGGAATATTTTTGTAACCTTGAGAGGAACTTTGTAGAACTGGCGTACCTTTATCTCATCTCGAAAGAGCCGCTTTTGATTTATCATTTGCGGCTCTTTGGGTAAAAAAATCAGTCTTCTGTCCGACAAAACCTCGTTTACCCTTTTTGAGCAGTCTGCTTAAGATTATATCCTAACCTGGACTAGCCAGAACCGTTCGGCTGAGCTCACGCCGAAGCCAAAAAGGAACGCAAAACACATAACATAAAATCAAGAATAAAAGAGTGAAGGGGTTTGAAATACTTTTATATTTTGTGTTCTATGTTTAATGTTTTTGATTCCTTAACGAATATTATGCCAGAAAAAACATCAAATTAAAAGATAAGCCTAACTATTGCTCTTTAATAAACTAATATTAACCAGCTTGATTACAGTATCTCTGATTACATCTTCTGAGGCAGGTTTTTCTAAAAATGCGTTCATTCCGGCTGAAGTACATTGGT
>CAIXAQ010000458.1 GCA_903917425.1 uncultured Bacteroidales bacterium | reverse complement strand
TACTGGTTACTTTTATGTAAGCTCTCTGTATCCTATCCTTACGACGAACTTCTGCACCAAAACCTGGTGGAATTAGTAAAAATTCTCTCAAAAAATAATCAGTACTTCAAAACAGTAATTTGGTATTTAGAAAATGACAACAGCTTCAATTGACTTGATTTTCAAATTACGTTAAAACTTCATTTTCAAATTCCTTCATTTTCAAATTTTCAAATTATAAAAATGGAATTCTTACAAAACCTGATCGACCAAAGCACCTTCCCCCTGCTGACTGCTTTCCTGCTTGGATTGATGACAGCCATCAGTCCTTGCCCTTTGGCCACAAACATCACCGCCCTGGCTTACATCAGTAAAGATGTGGAAAACCGACGCACTGTTTTCCTGAACGGACTTTATTATACGTTGGGTCGGGCTATTACATATACCGTGTTGGGTGCCATCATTTTCTTCGGTGCAAGCAAATTTCACGTCAGCCGCGCGGTACAATCCAACGGCGAAAAATGGATAGGGCCGCTGCTCATTCTAATTGGTATATTTATGCTTGGCGTTATTAAATTACCCGGTTCATCCGGAACCATCATGCAACGTCTTGCTGATAAAGTCAAACTTGGCAACAGTTGGGGATCCCTGCTTCTTGGTATAATCTTCGCCCTTGCCTTCTGCCCTTACAGTGGCGTACTTTATTTTGGAATGTTAATGCCTATGGTACTTTCGCAACCATCCGGGCTGCTCCTTTTGCCCGATTTTGCTGTTGCAACCGGCTTACCTGTAATTTTGCTGGCTTACCTGCTGGCCTTCAGCATTGGCGGAATTGGCAAGTTTTACAACAAAATAAAAACCTTCGAAGTTTGGTTCAGGCGCATTGTAGCCGTATTGTTTATCCTTACAGGACTCTATTTCGTATGGATTTATTTTGGGTAACATGAGTACATAAAAGCCAGTATTTGAAATAGCAAAAGCAGGGCAATAATAAAAATAACATCATTTTCAAATTCCGACATTTTCAAATTTTCAAATTAAATCTTATGCCTTCACAACCCCGTTTAAAATTCCTCGACCGGTATCTAACCCTGTGGATCTTCCTGGCCATGTTTATCGGCGTCATGTCCGGATTTTTATTCCCTTCCATAGCACAGTTCTGGGAATCATTAAAGTCATCGCCCGAAAGCACCACCAATATACCCATTGCAATCGGACTCATTTTAATGATGTATCCGCCACTGGCTAAAGTGAAATACGAAGAGCTTGGCGATGTTTTCAGCAACTATAAAATCCTGGCTCTTTCGCTGGTACAAAACTGGATAATTGGCCCGGTATTGATGTTTGTCCTGGCAGTGATACTTTTTAAACTGTTTCCGGGTGAGAATAATGCCAACCTGCCATACATGTATGGTATTATCATGATTGGTCTTGCCCGTTGCATTGCTATGGTTATAGTATGGAACGATCTTGCAAAAGGCGATACTCAATATGCAGCCGGACTGGTAGCATTCAACAGTATTTTCCAGGTACTCTTTTTCTCGGTTTATGCTTACTTCTTTATTGCTGTACTTCCTGGATGGTTTGGTATTCCGACAAGCGTTGCAGTTGAAAAAATCACGATTGGCCAGATTGCTGAGAGTGTGTTCATTTATTTAGGCATTCCTTTTCTTGCTGGTTTCCTCACGCGCTTTATTTTAATCCGGGTTAAAAGTAAAGAATGGTATCATACTAAATTTATTCCGAAAATCAGCCCGATAACCCTTATTGCCTTACTGTTCACGATAGTAGTAATGTTCTCACTGAAAGGAGAATACATTGTAAAAATTCCGCTTGATGTATTACTGATAGCCATTCCGCTACTAATTTATTTTGTGATAATGTTTGTTCTTTCGTTCTTTATGAGCAGGAAGGTCGGAGCAAATTATGGTCAATCCGTCACCCTTTCATTCACTGCTGCAAGCAATAACTTTGAACTCGCTATTGCCGTCGCCATAGCCATATTTGGCATGAACTCCGGTGAAGCCTTTGCTGCCGTTATCGGTCCACTGGTAGAAGTCCCCGTGATGATTGGTTTGGTGAACGTAGCTTTTTATTTTAAGAAGAAGTATTTCGCATAATCCAAATAAC
>CAIXAQ010000457.1 GCA_903917425.1 uncultured Bacteroidales bacterium | reverse complement strand
TCATAATCTTATGATTTACAAATATGCCAGTTTATAACATATTGATTAAATTTTAATTCACTACTTTTGCCAGGTGCTTTTTCAGGTTTTCGGTTTTCTATGAAACGTTTCCTTTATTATCTTTTTCCTGTTCCCATTCGCTTGCTTGTCAGGCGAATATACTACCTGCCTGCGGATTTATACGACTCCATTCTTGGCAAAAGACCTCAGGGCGTTCCTCCAAGGGGGAAAATTTTCATTGGTCCGGGCGATTATGTTAAACTTGGCGAAAAATTCCTCCGGTATTTCCAGGAACTTGCAGGCTTAAAGCCTCATTATAAAGTTCTTGATGTAGGTTGCGGAATTGGTCGTATGGCTTTACCCCTGACTGGTTTTATAAATAAAGACGGCTCTTACGAAGGATTTGACATTGTAAAAAGCGGCATTGATTGGTGCGAAAAAAATATCGCAACGAGATTTCCAAATTTTCAATTTCAATACACCGGGCTCTACAACCAGCTTTACAACACTTCTGACAAGGTTGATGCTGGTAATTTTGTGTTTCCGTACTTGGACTCGGAATTTGATTTCGTCTTCCTGACCTCGGTTTTTACCCATATGATGCCTGCCGAAGTGGAGAATTATATCAATGAAATCGGCCGGGTAATGAAACCCGGGGCAACCTCGCTCATGTCGTTTTTCATCCTGAATAACGAATCGAAAGACCTGATGATCAATCGTCCGACACACATGAATTTTCCTATTAATAAAGGCTTTTACGGGCTTCATTCAGCACAGGTTGATACTGCCAATGTTGCATACGATGAAGAGTGGATACAGGAAAAACTGCTCAAAGCTGGCCTGAAACCGGACATCATTAAGTATGGACAATGGTGCGGACGCGACTCGTATTTCGACTACCAGGATCTTCTTATTTGCAGTAAAGTGTAAGGATGGCAAACAAAACCTGCTAACTTTGCATACCACTTTAAATTGCTTTCCAAACACCTAAGCCGCCCTTGAAACTCTCAGTAATTATTGTCAGCTATAATGTCAGGCACTTCCTCGAGCAGTGTCTTCATTCGGTACATTCGGCTATCGCTGGCATTGAAACTGAAATTTATGTGGTTGATAACGCTTCGGTTGACGGATCGGTAAAAATGGTGAAAGATAAGTTCCCCGGGGTGAAATGCATCGCCAACCAGGATAACCAGGGATTTGCAAAAGCCAATAACCAGGCAATCAGGCAATCGGCTGGGGAATATGTTCTGTTGTTAAATCCTGACACCATCGTCGAGACTGACACTTTCGCTAAAATCATCACATTTATGGACAGCCATGCGGATGCCGGTGGCCTGGGTGTAAAAATGGTGGATGGAACGGGCCGCTTCCTGCCCGAATCAAAACGTGGATTGCCAACTCCAACAGTTGCTTTTTATAAAATTTTTGGTTTAGCCCGCCTGTTCCCGAAATCAAAAACTTTTAACAAATATCATCTTGGTTATCTGGATAAGGACAAAATCCACCAGGTTGAAATCCTAGCCGGTGCTTTTATGTTGGTCCGGAAATCGGTTCTCGGCCAGGTCGGCCTTCTTGACGAAGCGTTTTTTATGTATGGCGAAGACATTGACCTATCTTACCGCATCATCAAAGCAGGGTATCACAACTATTATTACCCCGAAACACGTATTATACACTACAAGGGAGAAAGCACCAAGAAAGGCAGCCTGAACTATGTGTTCGTGTTTTATAACGCAATGATCATCTTTGCCAAAAAACACTTCTCGGCTAAAAACGCTCAACTCTTTTCAGTACTGATAAATATTGCGATTTATTTCAGGGCTTTTCTGTCGATAGTCAGCAGGGTTCTAAACAGTACGCTTTTGCCTTTGGCTGATAGTATTTTATTGTATGCCGGACTTGCTGCCATTGCCCGGATATTGGAACAGCGCGTTATTTACCCCTGGGGTGGCCATTATCCCATTGAGTTATACCTGCTGGTTATTCCGTCATTTATAGCTGCCTGGATGATAAGCATCTATTATTCAGGTGGTTTCGATAAACCCATCAGCATCTGGAAATCATTCCGGGGTTTGGCAGCGGGTACAATAATAATCCTGGTAATATACGCTTTACTGCCCGAACACTTTCGGTTTTCGCGCTCATTGATACTTACAGGATCAGTTTGGGGTGTACTTGCGCTTACTGTTTCGCGCTTGATACTCAGCTTGCTCCGGATAAATGGGTTCAGCATCCAGGCAAATAAGAATAAAAGGTTTGCCGTGCTCGGCGAGGAACCTGAGGTGCAGCGTGTTGCCGACCTTCTGCAGAAAGCACTCCTGAATCCGGGATTTATAGGCCTTATTAACACAGGCACCACACAAAGCGAGAAAAATGGTTATCTCGGTAACATCACCCAGATAAATGACATCATCACTATTTATAAGATCGATGAACTGATTTTTTGCGCCAAGGATATGCCTGCCGAAAATATAATCGACCAGATGTCGGCTCTGCAGCACACGCAACTCGACTTTAAAATTGCTCCGCCGGAAAGCATGTCGATTATTGGAAGCAATTCCATCGACACAGCCGGAGATTTGTATGTGATTGATGTAAATTCAATTGGTAAATTTCAAAACCGCCGGAGCAAACGTGTTTTTGATGTTGTTGTGAGCCTTATTCTATTAGCCTCATACCCTTTAACCTTATTTCTTACCGGAAATCCGATTAACTATTTACGAAATATTTTCGGCGTACTTTTTGGCTTAAAATCAATCACGGGATACCACCCTTTGGATAAACAGGAACACAAACTACCCGATATCCGTCCGGGAATTTTATATCCGACAGACGCATTGAATAAGCAAATAACTGATGATAAAACTATCGACAGGTTAAATATATTTTATGCCCGCGACTACAGGATTGGCAACGAATTCAGGCTTCTGTACAAAGGATTCAGGCATTTAGGCCGAAAATGCTGATCTTTGTGAACTAAAGTATCTATCCGTTTGTTGAGGTATACAGATAAAGAATTGAACAAAAGAATTAGGTTATACCACGTATCGAATTGAATTTGTTTTTTTAGTCAGAAGACCGTAGTCAGAAGACCGAAGTGTTTGATAAATGATATTACAATCTACCAATGGGAAATAAGTCGAAAGTATTAATTGCTGTACAATATGATACTTATGTTGGACAAAATAGTTTTCAGGGTATCTTCCGACACCCGTCTTCCGACTTCCGACAACCTAATTTCACGCACTAAATAACATTAGAAATAAAATTAAAATAAATACAATTTAGAACAAATCCTGCCATGGCAAATTTTGAACTGGTAATGCCAAAACTTGGCGAAAGTATTATTGAAGCGACAATCGTTCGCTGGCACAAAAAAGAAGGCGATCAGGTAGTTGAAGATGAGTCGATTGCAGATCTGGCAACGGATAAAGTAGATTCGGAAATCCCTTCGCCTGTTGAAGGCATTGTTACAAAATTGTTTTACAAGGAAGGCGATGTTGTTCCTGTAGGAAAAATTATTGCCATCATCAATATGGGGGGTGAGGAAACAGCAACAATTGATAAGCAAGCGGAATCGGAACAGGCAACTCCTGAAGTCAAAGCTGAAATTCAGGCAGCCGTTTCAAATGTGAACCTTGTTGAAACCGCCGTTGAAAGCGCCGTTGAAAGCGACAGGTTTTATTCACCGCTGGTCAGGAGCATTGCAAAACAGGAAAATATTTCCTTAAGCGAACTCGAAAAAGTTGCCGGTACAGGAAAAGAGAATCGCCTTACAAAACAGGATATTCTCGATTACATTCAAAACCGCGGAGCACAACCTGTTATTCAGCCTGCTTCGGCTGCGATAATCAATGTAGAACGGCCAAAAATTCAAGCTCCGGCAGTGACTACTTCCACCGGCGATATTATCATTGAAATGGACCGTATGCGCCGGCTTATTGCCGACCATATGGTTATGTCGAAACAGGTTTCGCCACATGTGACCTCATTTATCGAAGTGGATGTAACCAATATTGTACGCTGGCGCGAAAAAATCAAAGACGGTTTCGCCAAACGCGAAGGTCAGAAAATTACATATACTCCATTGTTTGTTGAAGCTGCATCCAAAGCACTGCGCGAGTTTCCAAATGTGAATGCATCCATCGACGGCTACAAAATTATTCAGCGGAAAGCGATAAATATAGGCATGGCTGCGGCACTGCCTGATGGAAACCTGATAGTTCCGGTTATAAAAAATACTGACCAGAAAAACCTGTTAGGCCTGGTTAAGGATGTAAACGACCTGGCCGATCGTGCCCGGAAAAACAAACTGAATCCCGATGATATTGCCGGTGGCACATTTACCATCACTAATTTCGGGTCTTTCGATAGTCTAACCGGGGTGCCGGTAATCAATCAGCCACAGGTTGCCATACTTGGTATTGGAACCATCAAAAAGCGCCCATGGGTGCTCGAAACAGTGGATGGTGACGTGATTGCCATCCGCCATATATGTATGCTCTCCCTTTCGTACGACCACAGGCTGGTTGATGGAGGCCTGGCAGGAAAGTTCATTAAACGGATTCAGCAGTTGCTCGAAGGATTTGATGGAAATATGGTGATTTAGTTTTGGCGTTGCTGGGAAATGGTTGTTGGAAAATGGAAAATAGAAAATGGAAAATAGAAAATGGGGAAATCGTAATTCGAAAATCGTAATTCGAAAATCGCAAATCCGAAATCGCAAATCCGAAATCCGAAATCGTAATCCCTGAAACTTTTAAAAAACCGGCTGGTATTTATTAGCCGGTTTTTTCTTTTTACACCCAAAAAATCGATAATTTAGCCATTCACGCATTTCATCTTATTTATCACTATAAAAACATGCAACTTAATCTTACCAAACCACTTATCATTTTCGATCTGGAAGCAACCGGTGTTAACGTTGGCAGCGACAGGATTGTTGAAATTGCCATGCTGAAGGTCTTTCCTGACGGACATGAGGAGTTTCGCCGCCATCTTATCAATCCTACTATCCCTATGCCGGAGGTAGTGATTGCCATACATGGAATTACAGATGATATGGTTAAAAATGAGCCCACTTTTAAAGAAATGGCCGGCAACCTCAATGCTTTTATCGGAAACAGCGATTTGTCGGGCTACAATTCGATAAAATATGATATTCCATTGCTGGTCGAAGAATTCCT
>CAIXAQ010000456.1 GCA_903917425.1 uncultured Bacteroidales bacterium | reverse complement strand
GTGCCTAAAATGCCTAAAGTAACTCCTTGACTTGATGAATTGTTACCGAAAATAAGTCCCCTTCTCCCGATTTTGCATTATGTTGAGGTTTTGTGAATCATTCATTGGTTTCTTATAATAACTTATTGGCATTGATGCTAAGAACTGCTGATAATTTTAGGCACTTTAGGCACTCAAGGCACTTTAAGTACTTTTAAAAAGGTAAAGCTTAATAAGGGTGAATATTACATTGTAACTATTCATACAGGGCACGGTGACATTCCGAACAGAATTCTGTTTTCCATTTAGTTCCAATATCAGTCGGATGAACGAATTCAAGGGTTGATCTGATCGATGCATCCGTAATATTTCCTGTTTTACCTTGTGCAATAAATGTGTGACATAGTGTGCAATCTCTTGAGATGCTCTCACCTTTGGCTGTCTTATGCCTGCCCGAGTGGCAACGGAAGCAACCTTCCGACTCCATGTGGCCGATGTGATTAAGGTACTGGCTGGCATCAGCCCGCATATATGGAAATGCATTCAATTTATATTCTCCCTGTACCGAAGCTATTGCATTCAGCACACGTTGTTCATCCTTTTTCAATACATCGGGATGTTCTTTTTTGTAATAATTCAGCATGGTTCCGTTTATGTCGCGCATGGCTGTGGCATTGTCGGGATATGGATTTTTTAATGCCTCCATGGCCGCTTTTTTAAAATAGGCAATGTTTTTTGGGATCAACCCAGAGATGAAGGCATTGTCGATATAATCGGGTGCTGATTTGTACAAATGTGAAGGCCGGTTGTGACAATCCATGCAATCCATATTCCGGACTTCAAGAGTATCGAAAACCTTCTTATCAAGCGGATTTTCTTCGTCAGTGAAGATTTTAACTTCGCCTGTTTTGAGGTTTGTAAGTTTTACCCAGGGAATACTTTCGCGGTTGCGGCTATCAGAAACATATTCAATTTTAAAATTTTTGTTAATATGCCAGTGTATTCCTTCCGTCAGTCCCATCGGGCTGAACTCCGGACCTATTTTCATCAGTAAGGCTACATTCCACTCGGTATTAGCCGAATCCGCCAGGTACGATCGTTGGCTGCGGAGTTTCCTCGAATAAAATTTTTCGGGCCAATGGCAGCGTTCACAGGTCTCGCGTTGCGGTCGAAGGCTATAAATGGGTGTTGTAATGGGTCGCGGGTATTTTTTAAATAAAACAGAATACACCTGGTAAAGTCCCGACATCTTCGATTTTACATACCAGTCAGCACCTTGTCCGACATGGCATTCGACACAGGTAACCCTTGCATGGGCTGAATGCTGGTAGGTTACATATTCGGGTTCCATCTGTATGTGGCAGAGTTTTCCGCAAAACTCAACGGATTCGGAATATTGAAAAGCCCTGTAACTTCCCATAGCCGAGGCCACCAGGAAAATCGAAGTTATCAGGAAAATTTTAACAATGGTTCCCCAGTCTTTCCTTTGATTCAGATCAATTATTGGCCATGAATCTTCGTTGCGATGCGCTGCTTTTTTCTTCCGGATATTAAAAAGTACTCCAATCGGAATCAGAATAAGTCCCAAAACAAGGAAAGCGGGAAGTATGATATAGATGTACAAACCAAGATAAGTATTGCTCTGTTTTGATAAAACCGAGAATAGGAATAGTATTAATATAAGGATCAGGCTATTAGCTGTAAGTATAAAGCCTGTCAGGCTAATCCAGTTGTAAAATACTCTTGCATTTTTTCCAGCCACCGGTTAATGTCTTTTAATTAGTATGTATTTGTAAAGATATATCTAAATATGTAATTGTTTTAAAAAAATGAAAATGATAAATATCAGTTATTTGCATGATATTAATCACGGTTGGTGATTTGAAGAAATTGAACGGAAAATCTCATTTTGGGAAAGCCTTGAATAGAAAAAGCCCGCCGTATGGCAGGCTTCTTCTACCGACATAAAATATAATTACCTGATTATCAGTTTTTGTTGTTCCAGCGTATTGTTTCCTGTCATTTTCATAAGGTACACACCCTTTGGCAGATTGTTCAGGTTAAGAGTCTCCGAAAGATGAGAAGATGATTTGAACTTACGGCTGTATGCCAGGGTTCCCTGGGCATTATACAACGAAATATTCAGGTTTTCAACATGCTGATCCGAATAAATAGTGACTGTGCCGGATGTCGGATTGGGATAAACCCGGATTTTATGATTCTGCGTGGATTCTATCCCAACAGTAGGAGTAGCGGCAATGTTGATGTTATCAATATACAGATTGTTTCCAAACCGGTTATAGCTTTCGAAAGCAATTTTAATATTTGGTTTATTTGCCCATGCCGTCAGATCAATAATATTGCACATGCTGCCCCAGCCGCCGCTGCACCAGTCATCATCCACTACAGGCGCAAACGAAGTAGTCTGCTTGGGCACAGTGGCTAATACGCCATTCTCTCTTTCGCCGGCAGCAAAAATCCGTACCCATGTTGTACCACAATCTTCGGATAAATAAATTATCAGTGAATCGGAAGCCGTGGTATAACGATTTGCGTAAGCATGTTCAAATGTCATGAACACGGGGTTGGTATTTGTAAAATTAAGCGGAGGTGTGATCATCCTGTCGCGACGACCCGGTGGCACGGAATAATTGAATAAATTCATCCAGGCTGCCTTATTGCCGGGCGAATCTCCGCTCACTGTTGTAATTTCCCATGTTTTGAGATAGTCAGGATTATCAATTGACCAACCTTTGTTTTCGAAGGTGTTGCTTTCGAAATCTTCGTTAAACGGGATATTGAACCCACCGGCAACAATATAGCCTGCCTTGGTAACTGAACGCGATCCATTTCCGTTCAATGCCTGCAAAGTAACAGTGTAAGCTCCGGTTTGGGTAAAACGCACCTGTGGGTTCTGTGAACCGGGGTTTGTACCGTTTTCGAATACCACCGTATTGGGCGAAAATACCCAGTTCCATGAATACGGGCATGATTTAGTTGTATCGGTAAACTGAACAATCTGGCTCAGGTCGCAAAAGGCAAGCGGTGTCGCCTTGAATCCGGGTACAGGTTTTATAGTGTCGCTTACCTGAATATAACCTGATTTTACCAGGGTTTGAGTTCCGGCAGTGTTTGTGGCAATAAGCTGAACATCAAATGTTCCGAAAGTATTGTATTCGATACCGCTTGGGTTTTTCTCGGTGGATGTGGATGGGGTACCTCCCGGGAAACTCCATTGCCAATGGGAAGGCACGCCTGAAGTAAGATCTTTGAAATTCACCTGGCAACCTGAAGGAATTATAGTATGATCAGCAGCGAATTCGGTGGTTGGTGCGGTAAAATACATATCCGATTTCCACATGCCACGACCAAATGTGCCTGCCTTGATTCTGTCACCGGCGGGTGAAGTGGGATCATAGAAAATTTCGAGTTCAGTGGCTTTCACAGCGACAGGCAATCCGCTGCTGAACGGGATCCAGTCGGCAAGAGAATTGTCCTTATAGTAAACTCCGGCATCGGAACCCACGTAAAGTCCTTCCCGGCTGTTCTTATAATAAACGATACTGGAATAATGAATTGCCGGAAGTCCACCGGTTATATTTACCCATGTATAGCCTTTGTTGGTTGATTTGAAGATTTCTTTATCCTGAATGATATACACAGTGTTTTCATCAAAAGGGCTGGCTTCTATATCAGAAATGGTGTTCCCCGTGGGCAGATTTGTAGTAATACTTTGCCAGGTAGGATCTGCCTGTTGCGCATTCACGCATATATACAGGGAAGCTGCACTGGATGCATACAATATGTTGGTATTCACAGGCGATTGTTCAAGAACGGCCAGGTTTCCGGTATTGATAGTGGAGATTTTTTTCCATGCTACACCCGAAGCAGATCCGTTTTTGATATTGACGCTGCGCCATATGTTTTTGTACCCTATAAACATGATGTTCGGGTTATTTTCATCAATAATAAAAGGTGTAACCCAGGCTCCTTCCTCATTGATGCCGTTAACGCCATTTCCAGCAATCTGCTGGGCATTCTGACCAATAACCCTGTTAATGGCTCCATAATAAACGGTAGTATAACGGTACATGGGATTTGTCTGGTCGATGGCACATTCCATTCCGTCGCCACCGCCAATGGCGATCCAGGTATCCAGATCAAGAATAGAGGTTCCGTTGTCCTGGTATCCGTTTACAACAAGGTCGTCATCCGTTGCACTCTGGCCAATTTTGTACGCCTGGCTAATTGCAAGGCCAGTTGTTATCTCAGGCCATTGAGCTCCGCCATTACCGGTCCAGTAAATCCCCCCGTCATTTCCGATATAAATTCTGTTATTGAGTGGATTAACTGTAAATATATGCTGGTCGGCATGTACAGAGGGAACTCCGCAGCCGCCATACCAATGCCCGCTGATTTGCCAGTTGGCTCCTCCGTTAGTCGATTTCCAGACATTAACACCTCCGGCATAAATGATATCAGCATTGACAGGATCGGCCACAAGTGCCAGGTCGTACCAGGCTTGTCCACCCACTTCGGATCCGGTGCACGACCAGTCCATGATATTTGGCGAAGTTGACATTTGTTCAAAAGTAAGCCCTGCATCGGTTGACCGGTACAATCCTTTGAACCCATTATCGCTCAGGGAAAGCATAAAATAAACAAATTCGGGATTTGCTGCTGAAACTGCAAGCACACCCCGGGCACCTCCGGGCAAACCAGCAGTGATCGGGAACCAGTTTTCGCCTGCATTTGTTGTACGGTAAAAAATACCTCCTGAAGTGCCGTAAAGTACGGTTGAACTTCCAGGTTTAAATGCCATGTCTTTAAATGCTCCGTCTTTCTTCAAAACCCAGGTCGTACCACCGTTTGTACTTTTAAACAAGCCTGAATTGGTTCCAGCATATAAAACCTGTGAATTGGCAGTGTCAATCAGCAGTTTACCGACAATCCGGTTGCCCATACCTGTATTTGATGATTGCCAGGTTGCTCCGTTATCAATACTTTTCATCACTCCTACACCGGGAGCATCGCTTGCATCGCGATCACCGGTGCCGATATATATTACTGATGGGTTGTGCGGATCAATAACAATGGATGACACTCCGAGCGAAGGCAGAACATCTGTCGTCGTAGTCCATTCATTGCCACCGGTGGTGGAAACCCAGAGCCCGCCGGCAGGAGCACCGATATAAATGATATTAGGGTCGGTTGGATGAAACGCGATGGCATTGATACGGCCGAGTCCTTTATAGCCTTTAGAAGGCAAATCGAAAGGTCCCTGGCATACCCAGTTTCCGGCTAATGATTTTGAATTGTCGTACTGCGACATAAATACATTGTATGCATTACGAATCTCGTCGGGTGCCGGCATTTGTCCCTTTGGAGTAACGCGGTCCTGCATAATACTTTCCCAACGTTTAAAGGGCTTCCATCCGCAACCTTTTGTTATGGGACGGTTTTCCCAGTATTTATTGAATGCACTTTGAATCTGAAAGAAGTTAGCATCAGGATCCTGCATCATTGCAATCCAATACGGATATTGTGACGTGTCTGCAACGGCACTGACTGGCTGGGCGTTGGATTTGGTGAAGGAGAAAAGAACTGCAAGGATGGGTAAAAGTAAAAATGATTTTTTCATGAGCAGAGGGGGAAAGATGTATCGTTTGAAATAGGTATTCAGATTGGAGGGTGGGAACAGGAATAACTGCCTTTTGGCAATATGGATAAGGAAATCAGACTGCAAAAGTTTTGCAGGGAGCAAACAACTATTCTTATTTTGTAGTCAGAATAATTATGAACCAGACAAACAGACTGACTGCGGTTTACTGCTTTTTTTCTCCTTTGAAATCATACCCGGCTTGAGTGATGGCATCACCAATGGCTGAAATGGAAGTTTGTGTTGAATCAAAGCTCACAACTGCTGTTGAATCAAGATGTGAGGCTTTAACGGTGGATACGCCGGCAACTTTAGTTACAGCTTCCGAAATCGTGTTTTCGCAACCGGTGCATGTCATGCCTTCAACGGCCAAAGTAACAGTTTTGTTAGCAACAGAAGTAGTTGCGGCCTGTGAAGTATTCCCGGTGCCGGTTGATTTTCCTGCACAGCCACCAAGGATCACTGCCAACAGGATTACAAAAAAAAGTTGTTTCATATCGTTTTTATTTGGTATCAAAATTAAAGGATTTTGCAATTGCAAAATCCTTTAACAAAAGATAAATCAAACTATTAATAAGTTTGTATTAAAAATACAAAAGTTGGCAGGTTTTACTCTACTCTTCAAGGGCTGTTAAGTCCCCTGTATCGTGACCTAATACCCTGGCTTTTATTACTCTACGCATAATTTTTCCTGAACGGGTTTTGGGAAGGGAATCTGCAAATTCAACAAAGGCAGGTCGTGCGATGGGCCCGATTTCTTTTTCAACATGAGTTTTCAGTTCTTCGGCTAATGCCGGGCTACCAGTAGCGCCATTCCTGAGGATAACGGTACAATGAATAATATTTCCGCGAAGTTCATCAGGTAATGCAACAGCAGCCGCTTCGGTTACCATCGGATGGCTTACCAACGCACTTTCAATTTCGGCAGAGCCTAAACGATAGCCACTGACTTTAATCACGTCATCAATACGTCCTATGATCCAGTAATAGCCATCGGCATCTTTCCGCGCCGAATCACCTGCAAGATACCATCCCTGGCTTGAATATTTTTCCCAGTATTTTTCAACAAACCTATCAGGATCGCCCAAAATGGTACGTGCCATCCCCGGCCATGGATTTTTAATAACCAGATTGCCTTCTTCACCTGTTTTAACTTCAACCCCATGTTCGTCGACAATAGCCATTTCATTGCCAAAAAAAGGTTTTGCTGCGGATCCGGGTTTGAGTGGCATGGTAGGGATTGGCGTAATCATAAAGCCTCCTGTTTCAGTCTGCCACCATGTATCCATAATCGGGCAACGACTTTTGCCAATTACTTCGTAGTACCATTTCCATGCCTCCGGGTTTATTGGCTCACCGACAGACCCCAACAGCCGAAGCGAACTCAGGTCGTGGCGGTCGGCCCAGGAAGAGCCAAACCTCATCAGTCCGCGAATGGCGGTAGGGGAGGTGTATAAAATATTAATTCCGTATCTTTCAACTATTTGCCACCACCGGTTCGGGTATGGATGGTTGGGTGCCCCTTCATACATCATGATGGTAGCCCCGTTGATCAAAGGTGCATATACTATGTAACTGTGGCCTGTAATCCAGCCCGGATCGGCTGCGCACCACCAGCGATCTTCTGCTTTAATATCAAACACATACTTGTGAGTAGTAGCCGTATATACTGCATAACCGCCATGAGTATGAACCAATCCTTTAGGCTTTCCGGTGGTGCCGGATGTGTACAGAATAAAGAGAGGGTCTTCGGCATTGGTTTTTTCGGTACAGCAGTTTGTGTTTGCCAACGGCATACCCATCAGGTCGTGATACCAGAAATCGCGGTCATTTTCCATATAGCATTCTTCGCCGGTGCGTTTCACCGTGATACACACTTCGATGGTTGCGGAGCGCTGCATGGCTTCGTTAGCGATTGTTTTCAGTTTTGTCGGTTTCCCGCGACGGTAGCCTCCATCGGCTGTGATCAGAATGCGGCTTTTTGCATCTTCAATGCGTTCGGCAAGAGCTTCCACACTATATCCGCCATAAACCACGCTATGCACGGCGCCGATTTTAGCACAGGCAAGCATCGAAATAACCAATTCGGGTACCTGCGGCATGTAAATAGTTACAACTTCGCCTTTTTTTGCGCCCATAGCGCGGAGCACATTCGAAAATTTGGTCACCTCCCGGTTAAGAGCATGATAGGAGAAGGTGCGTACATCACCGGGTTCACCTTCCCAGATGATAGCCAGTTTGTTGCGTGTTTCATTTTTCTGATGCCGGTCGAGGGCATTGTGAATGATGTTTATCTGTCCACCCGTAAACCATTTGTAGAATGGCTTTTCGCTGTCATCCAGTACTTTATCCCATTTTTTAAACCAGTCTAATTTTTTTGCCTCTGCAGCCCAGAATTCTTCACGGTTCTCGATAGACTTTTTATAAAGTGAATCGTAGTCTTTGATGATAGCTTTTTTTACAACTTCTTTCGAAGGGTAGTAGATGTTGTTTAAACCGGGTTCAGGATTGCTCATGGGACAAGAAATTTTATCAGTTTATTTATTCGGGTAAAGTTAGATTATTTTTGGTAAGATCGATTTTTAATAGCTTAAGGATGAAAAAGCCTTAAGGATTACATAAAACGGCTACCTCCTGTGTGGAGTGCTACCACTTTATTACTTGAG